>CABTZC010000155.1 GCA_902489185.1 uncultured Brevibacterium sp.
CACCGGTTTCGAAGGCGTTTTCGCCTATATTCTGCGTAAGCACCAAGAGACCGAATCGGAACACTCGCGGGCCCGCTATGAGTCGTATATGCGCGAAGTCCCGTGCGCCGAATGCGACGGAACGCGACTCAAGCCTGAAGCGCTTCACGTGTTGGTGGGAGGAAAGTCGATTGCCGATGTCAGCGACATGCCACTGGACGAAGCCGCCCACTTCCTCACCAATCTGGACCTCGACGGACGCGACGCTCAGATCGCAGCGCAAGTGCTCAAGGAAATCGGGGCGCGCATGCGCTTCTTGCTCGACGTAGGGCTCGAATATCTGACCTTGCACCGCACCGCGGGCACCTTGTCCGGTGGTGAAGCACAGCGTATTCGCTTGGCTACCCAGATCGGTTCCGGTCTGGTGGGCGTCCTGTACGTGCTGGACGAACCTTCGATCGGGCTTCACCAGCGCGACAACCGCCGGCTCATCGAAACCCTCCAGCGTTTGCGCGACCTGGGCAACACGCTCATCGTGGTCGAACACGACGAGGAAACGATCGAAACCGCCGACTGGATCGTGGACATCGGACCTGGCGCCGGGGAACACGGTGGTGAAGTCATCTACTCGGGCGACTACAAGGGGTTGCTCAAAGAAAAGAAGTCCATCACCGGCGCGTACATGTCGGGGGCTAAGTCCATCGAGATCCCCCAGGATCGACGCCCACGCGACCCGAAACGGATCGTCACCGTGGAAGGCGCACGTGCCAACAACCTGAAGAACGTGAAGGTCGACTTCCCGTTGGGTGTTTTCACCGCTGTGACCGGTGTATCCGGTTCCGGTAAATCAACACTGGTGAACGACATCCTGTACACCGTGATGGCCAACGAGCTCAACAACTCCAAACAGGTGCCCGGCTTGCACAAGCGCGTGACCGGCCTGGATAGCCTGGACAAGGTCATTCACGTGGACCAGTCACCCATTGGGCGCACCCCCAGGTCGAACCCAGCCACCTACACCGGAGTGTTCGACCACGTGCGCAAACTGTTCGCAGAAACCGAAACCGCGCGCATCCGCGGATACCAGCCAGGGCGTTTTTCGTTCAATGTCAAGGGTGGGCGCTGCGAAAACTGTAGCGGTGACGGAACCATCAAGATCGAAATGAACTTCCTCCCCGATGTCTACGTCCCGTGCGAAGTGTGTAAAGGCCAGCGCTACAACCGCGAAACCTTGGACGTGAAGTTCAAAGGTAAATCAATCGCCGACGTCCTGGACATGCCTATCGAAGAAGCCACCGAATTCTTCTCGGCGGTCCCTGCCATCCACCGCCACCTGTCGACCCTTGTCAAAGTGGGTCTGGGGTATGTCCGTTTGGGACAGCCGGCTACCACGCTGTCTGGGGGAGAGGCACAGCGCGTCAAGTTGGCGGCTGAGCTGCAGAAACGTTCCCGAGGTCGCACCGTCTACGTCCTCGACGAACCCACCACGGGGCTGCACTTCGAAGACATTCGCAAACTCTTGGGTGTTCTGCAGGGGCTGGTGGACAAGGGCAACACGGTCATCGTCATCGAACACAACTTGGATGTGATCGCGTCCGCGGACTACATCATCGACATGGGTCCGGAAGGCGGCCGAGGTGGTGGAACCGTGGTTGCCACAGGTACCCCCGAAGAGGTTGCTGGGGTAGAAGCCAGCCACACTGGACGGTTCCTTGCAAACATGCCGGCGATACGGGAACGTGTGTAGTGGACCCACAGCTCTACCGGCCCAAAACCGGGGAGATCCCCACCGACCCCGGTGTGTACACGTTTCGCGATGCCAACGGACGCGTGATCTACGTTGGCAAAGCGAAAAACTTGCGCAACAGATTGAATTCGTACTTTGCCGACCCTGCGGGTCTGCACCCTCGCACGTTCACCATGGTTCACACGGCTGCCAGTGTGAACTGGACAGTGGTGAAAACCGAAGTTGAGGCCTTGCAGCTCGAATGGACATGGATCAACGAGTTCAATCCGCGTTTCAATGTGATGTTCCGGGACGACAAGTCCTACCCGTACTTGGCGATCACGGTGCGCGACGATTTTCCTCGCGTGTTTGTCACACGGGGCAAACGTAAAAAGGGCGTGAAGTACTTTGGCCCGTTCACCGCAGTGTGGGCTATCCGGGAATCCCTGGACCTGCTGCTCAAAGCCTTCCCCGTCCGCACCTGCGCCAAAACGGTGTTCGACCGGGCACAACGCCAAGGACGTCCATGTCTGCTGGGATACATCGACAAGTGTTCAGCGCCTTGTGTGGGCAAGATCGATAAAGACGAATACGCGGAACTGGTCAAAAGCGTTATCGAGTTCATGTCGGGTAACTCCGGGAAATTCATCTCGGTGCGCAAACAGGCCATGAAAGAGGCATCCGCGAACCTCGACTTTGAAACCGCTGCGCGTTTGCGCGATGAAATCGCAGCCTTGGAAACCGTGCTGAATAAGAATGCGGTTGTGCTGTCCCAAAACGCCGACGCCGATGTCTTTGGACTCTACGCAGAAGAACTGGAAGCCTCGGTGCAGGTGTTTCACATACGTGGCGGACGTATCCGGGGGCAGCGTGGTTGGATCATCGAGCGCATGCAAGACAAAACGCCCGGTGAGCTGATCGAAGACGCGATTCGACAGGCGTATACGGACGTGGACACCCACGCGATCCCCACCGAAATTCTGACGAGCCACGAACCAGCAGACAGTGCACTGTTAGGGGAGTGGCTGCGATCGGTGCGTGGCGCCAAAATCGATATGCGCATCCCTCAACGTGGAGAAAAGAAGGCGGTCCTTGAGACCGCCGAACTCAACGCGCGCAAAGCGCTTGCTTTGCACAAAACCCGTCGCGCCTCGGACCTCACTACGCGTTCGCAAGCATTGAACGAAATCCATGAAGCACTCGACCTCACAGAACCGCCCTTACGCATCGAATGCATCGACAACTCCCACACGGCGGGTCAAAACGTCGTGGGCTCCCTAGTGGTGTTCGAAGACGGCCTGCCCAAAAAGAAGGACTACAAACGTTTCTCGGTGACCGGGGATGCCGCCCGGGATGACACCTCGGCGATGTACAACGTGGTCAGCCGGCGTTTTGAACGCTACCTGGAAAACATGGGCAAAAATGACTCCGGGTTCGGATACCGCCCGTCCCTCCTCGTGGTCGACGGGGCGCTTCCCCAGGTGCACGCGGCCACACAAGCCCTTCACGACCTCGGCATTCCCGACATCACCGTGGTAGGACTTGCCAAACGCCTAGAAGAAGTATGGGTGCCGTGGGACGAATTTCCCGTCATTCTTCCGCGTAACTCCGAAGGCCTATTCATGCTTCAGCGGATCCGCGACGAAGCCCACCGCTTTGCCATCACATACCACCGGCAAAAGCGATCCGCATCCATGACGCGCTCCGAACTCGACGCGATTGACGGACTCGGCGCCGCCAAACAAAAGGCGCTCCTCAAACACTTTGGTTCACTCAAGAAGATCAAAGCCGCGTCTATTGAAGAGTTGACGCAGGCGCACGGGATCGGCCCGCAGTTAGCCGACAGGATCTACGCTCACTTCACACCCGCCCAACCAGATGAGCAAAATGCGGGTACGGTAGAAGAACCGACAGAAGGGCGTGCGCATGACTGAACAGACCGGACCGATCCTGGGTGGCGATTTCGAAGTTCTTGTTCTCACCGGAATGTCCGGGGCCGGTAGATCCACGGCAGCCAACACGCTCGAAGACCTGGGATGGTACGTTGTGGACAACCTGCCACCGCAGATGATCATCCCGCTGGTGGAACTGGTCGCCAGGGCCGACGGCAAACTCCCTAAGGTCGCGGTCGTCGCCGATGTTCGGAGCCGCTACACCTTCAGCGAGCTAGAAAACTCCTTGGCCGACTACCAAGATCAAGGCGTACGCATCAAGATCCTCTTCCTCGACGCCTCTGATGAAGTGCTCATCAGAAGGTTCGAATCGGTGAGACGTCCCCACCCATTACAGGAAGACGGAACACTCATCGACGGAATCGACGCAGAGCGCACCTTACTTGCAGAGATCCGCAACAAAGCCGACTATCGAATCGACACCTCGGACCTCAATGTCCACCAGTTGGGCGCCGAAATCAAACGTATTTTCGACACCGAGAACGTGTCTGCCCTTCGCATTACGGTCATGAGCTTTGGATTCAAATACGGGCTTCCAAAAGACGCCGACCACGTTGTCGACGTGCGTTTTCTGCCTAACCCGTACTGGATTCCGCACCTGCGGTCCAAGACCGGAGAGGACGAAGCCGTGTCCAGTTACGTCCTGTCCCAACCGGGGGCGCTGTCATTTGTTGACCGGTACTTGAGTACGCTTGACGTTATTATTCACGGCTATCTGCGGGAACACCGTTCGTATGCAACCGTCGCTATCGGTTGTACGGGCGGGAAGCACCGCTCAGTAGCCATCACTGAACAACTTGCACGACGCTTAGCCGACCGCACCCAGGCACGCGTAACCGTGCGCCACCGAGACTTGGGGCGGGAATAAATGGAAATACCCACAACCGAACTACCTGTGTTTTTCTCCCGGTCAAAAATGGCCGGGCCTCGAGTGGTCGCATTTGGAGGTGGCCACGGACTCTACTCCGCGCTTCGAGCGTTCAGGTTACTCACGAAGAACCTCACCGCCGTTGTCACGGTTGCCGACGACGGCGGATCCTCCGGTCGTTTGCGCGAAGAGTTTGACGTGTTGCCTCCCGGGGACTTGCGCATGGCACTCGCCGCGCTGTGTGGCGACAGTGAATGGGGCCAAACCTGGCGCGACGTCATTCAGCATCGGTTCGTCTCCGACGGACCGCTCAATGACCATTCGGCAGGTAACCTGCTGATCACCGCGCTGTGGCAACACCTCGGAGACCCAGTCGAAGGCCTCGACTGGATGGCTCAGCTCGTCCGCGCTCAAGGACGCGTACTTCCCATGTCGAGTATCCCACTCACTATTACCGCCGATGTTGACGACGGCACGGGCAACCTCGAAAAGGTATCCGGGCAGTGCAACGTGGCGACGACCTCGGGCACGGTCAAACAGGTCCACCTGGAACCCGACTCCCCGCCAGCCCGCCGGGAAACTCTCGAATCAGTCACCAACGCCGACGTGCTCAACTTAGGTCCTGGGTCGTGGTACACCTCGGTCATGCCGCACATGCTGGTTCCGCAGTTACGTGACGCGATCCGGGACAGCGACGCGTTACGGATCCTCACGCTCAACCTCCCAGGCGATATGCAAGAAGGCCGTGGCATGAACATGCGAGACTATGTGCGCGTACTCCACGAACACGCGCCCGACTTGCGCATTGACTATGTTCTCGTCGACGAAGAAGCCGCGCGTGGGCAGACCGGACTTGCAACCACCGCGTCGAACCTCTTTGGGGCACGCACGTGGTTTACCTCAGTAGAATCGAGCACCCCAGGTGTTCACGACAGTCTCAAACTTGCAGCGTGCTACCGTGACATTTTGTC
>CABTZC010000156.1 GCA_902489185.1 uncultured Brevibacterium sp.
ACTGCTCTGAACCGCTCACCAGGCCCTGTGCAAGAGCACGGGCCTGAATTCGAGCGAGTTCCGCGCACCCGTGCTCAGCCAGATCCAGCAGCGACCCCAGCTCAGCACGGTCGAACGGAGCGCCCTCTGCAGTTCCCTGCACCTCCACGAACGCTCCCGAGCCCGTCATGACCACGTTCATGTCGGTTTCAGCGGTAGAGTCCTCTTCATACGGCAAGTCAAGCACGGGTGTTCCGTCCACAATTCCCACACTGATCGCGGCCACGGAGTCCTTTAACACCTCGGCGTTCTTAGGAATCCATCCCAGCTCCTTGCCTTTCGCAACCGCGTCAACAAGCGCAACATACGCTCCCGTGATCGCAGCCGTGCGCGTGCCACCGTCGGCCTGCAACACGTCACAGTCAACCTGGAGCGTGTTCTCGCCCAGCTTCGACAGGTCTAGAACAGCACGCAAGCTACGGCCGATCAGCCTCGAAATCTCGTGCGTACGTCCCCCAATTTTCCCTTTCACACTTTCACGTGAGCTACGGGTGTGGGTAGCGCGTGGCAACATGGCGTATTCGGCTGTGGCCCAGCCACGACCTTCCCCTTTCATCCACCGTGGGACACCTTCGGTCAGAGAAGCCGCGCACAACACGCGCGTACGCCCAAACTCCACGAGCACGGAACCTTCCGCGTGGTCGAGCCACCCTCGCGTAATTTTTACCTCGCGCAGTTCATTGGCTTCGCGTCCGTCAAATCGCACTGTTTTCTCCTTGCGTTGGTTGATGTGAGTTTGGGTTGGTTGGCGTGAGTTTGGGTTGGCTGATTCGGGTGTCTGTTTCCCGAGGTCGTCGTGACTCCCTACGCCGGTCAGGGAATCGCGTATGTGGTCAGTGGTTTTGCGATTTCGGGAGTGCGCCCAAAACTCTCGGTGGCTTCTGTGCACACTGCTTCTACACTTGTCCACGGCGGTATGTGGGTGAGCATGAGGCGTTTAACGCCTGCCGCTTGCGCAACTTCACCTGCTCGTTTGCCGGTCAAGTGGATGCCCCGAACGGTGTCACGTCCTTCTTCGAACGCAGCTTCGCACACAAATACATCGGCTTCTCGGGCAGCTTCGATGAGTCCGTCACATGAATCCGAGTCACCCGAATACGTGAGCACCGCTCCATTCGCGTGCTCGATCCGGAGTGCATATGTTTCCACCGGGTGCTCCACGAGGTGCGGAACCACGGTCAGCGGCCCAACCGTGTGTCGTGAGCCGGGGGTGAGGTTCTTGAACTCGAACGCCGAATCCAAGGTTGACTCATCCGCACCTTTTCCACTCCCAGCGGCCAGTCCGGCCGGTGTGTGGTGCGCGGATTGCAGCCGGGCTTCGCTTCCAGCAGGCCCGTAAACGGGAAGTTTGGGGAGAGGCGACTCTTCAAAGAAAAACTCGGGATCATATGTGCGCAAGACGTATAAGCCGGTGATATCGAGGCAGTGATCGGGGTGCAGGTGGGAGAGGAACACTGCGTCAATTTGGGTGTGTTTGAGAACCGTTTGGAGTGGCCCCAAAGAACCGGAACCCAAGTCCAGCACGATGTTGGTGGTCGTCTTTCCGTTCCGCGCGCTCACCACATAACAACTGGCTGAGGACGCAGGCCCGGGGTACGAACCAGAAATCCCCACCGTTGTGATCGAAAAGTCAGTCATTGTTGTGGCCTTTCGTTCCCGAAATCGTGGTCGTCGTCCTCGTCGTCTTCGCCGAGGTCGGAAAGAGTCTCCAACAGAATAGAGGTAATGCGGTCCTGCGCCCAGGTGAGAAGTTCATAAACATGCACAGTCATGACCGTGCTTTCAGGCTGTTCGTCAATTGTTTCCAGCAGGTCCTCTAGGTCAGCGTCGGTCGCGATTCCTAATCTGGTCGCGAGGATCAGACGCACGTCGCCCAACGCCGTGGCCCATGAGCGTGTTTGATCTTCGGTGAGCTCGGTACGGCTGGATCGAGACAAGGTAAAGAGTGCAGTTCGGAGGTTAGCGAGTTTGGATTCGCGGATGTCACGCTCGGTTAGCCGTCTGAACTCCGAAGCACGTTCAGCATCGTCAGCGTCGACGTCAGGAAGCAGCCTGAGCACCGCTGGATCGGTGGGGCGTTCTCCGGAGCTCATCCCTACAAGCTTGGCCAGCTCATCTGCTTCAATTTCAGCATCGTCATCGAGTAATTCTGCGGCGTCAGAAAACAGTCCGCCCAGAAGCCGACGTTCAACTGGTTCGAATTCAATGATTGCCGTTGAGCGAATACCAGGCGTAATCTTCATGCGTCCGCCTTCTTACACGTGGCCCATAATCCAAAACCGTGCATGGCTGCCGTGTCACGTTCCATCTGTTCACGGGTGCCGGTTGCTACAACCGACTTCCCGTCGTTGTGGACTTCCATCATGAGTTTCTTTGCTTTCGCCGACGAATACCCAAAATAGCTTCGGAATACATACGTCACATACGACATGAGGTTGACCGGGTCATTGAACACGATTGTCACCCAGGGCACATCCGTCGCAACGACTTCGTCAACCTCTGGTTCGGTTAGGGTGCTCATGGAACTGCTCACACATTCACCATATGCGAAACATCGTTGTGACTCGCAGTGGGAAGGTGCAATAGGATCACTGTTATGAGTGATCTCACACGCCAGTCCACGGCACTTCTGACCGACCACTACGAACTCACTATGGTTCAGGCCGCTCTTGAATCCGGCCGAGCAGACCGCACATGTCTATTTGAAGTTTTCGGACGCAGGCTCCCGCCCGGTCGCCGTTACGGCGTAGTCGCAGGAACTGGGCGTTTCCTAGAAGCACTCGAAAACTTCACATTCGGCCCTGATGAACTCGCGTTCCTCAAGTCTGCGAACATCCTGGACGACACCACGTTAGACTGGCTGGAAAACTATGAGTTCACCGGGAACATCCGAGGGTATGCCGAAGGCGACATGTACTTCCCGCACTCCCCTATCCTCACGGTAGAAGCGCCCTTCGCACAGGCGGTAGTCCTCGAAACACTCATCCTGTCAATCCTGAACTACGACACCGCCGTCGCATCGGCAGCGTCCCGCATGTCGAGAGCAGCAGGCAGCCGTCCATGTGCGGACATGGGTTCGCGCCGCACACAGGAATACGCCGCAGTAGGTGCTGCTCGCGCAGCCGTCATCGCTGGGTTCGCGTCTACCTCGAACCTTGAAGCAGGCCGGCGCTACGGGCTCAAAACTATCGGCACCGCCGCCCACGCGTTTACTCTTCTGCACAACACCGAACGCGAAGCATTCGATGCTCAAGTCAAGGCACTGGGCAAAGACACTGTCCTGCTCCTAGACACCTACGATGTCGACGAAGCACTCAAGACGGCAATCGACGTCGCAGGACCAGAACTAGGCGGAGTACGTATCGACTCTGGTGACCTTGGCATCCAAGCCACGGAAGTCCGCGAAAAACTCGACGCGCTCGGTGCCACCAACACGAAAATTACTGTCACCTCGGACTTGGACGAATACGCAATAGCCGCCCTGCGAGCCACGCCCACGGACTCCTACGGTGTAGGAACCCGCCTTGTCACAGGTTCCGGCTCCCCCACAGCCAACTTGGTGTACAAACTGGTGGCGCGTTCCGACAACGGAGAAGATTGGGTGTCGGTTGCAAAGAAATCCGCCGGTAAAGGTTCACACGGTGGATTCAAACAGGCGGTGCGCGCACTTGAAGGTGGGGTGGCAACCGAGGAAGCGATCGGTGTTCCCACACTGCCAGAAGAAGTATCAAGCGGTCGTCCGCTCACGGTTGACCTGGTAGTTGACGGCCAGACCGTGGACGGATACACCGGACCTGAAGGCGTTGAACGAGCACGCGCTCACTACCACGACTGCATTCGCGAACTACCCCGCACCGCTCACCGTTTGCAGGACGGTGAACCGGCCATCCCTACCGTTTACTACAACGCATAACGCAAACGGGGTTACAGGTTGTAATCACCTGTAACCCCGTTGGTGCAGCTTCGATCAGCGATTCACCTGCACCAGCGCGTAGTCGTTCGCTCAGTACTCAACGACGACACGGCCGTCGATCTTGCCGTGAATCATTTCGTCAAACACCGCGTTGATGTCCCCCAAAGGTCGCTTGGTGAACGTGGGGTGGATGAGACCACGTGCGTAGAAGTCCAGAGCTTCTTCCATGTCGCGGCGGGTTCCCACAATCGAACCACGAATTGTCAGACCTTTAAGCACAATGTCGAAGATCGGCGCAGGGAACTCCCCTGGTGGCAGACCGTTGAACACAATCGTGCCACCACGGCGCGTCATCCCAATCGCCTGACCGAAAGCGTCTGGGTGCACGGCTGTCACCAGGACACCATGGCTTCCGCCAACCGCTTCTTGGACCTCTGGGACGGGGTCGTTCGCGAACGCGTTGACAACCACCTCGGCCCCGTGCTTCTTAGCAAGCTGGAGCTTGTCATCAGCAATGTCTACAGCAACAACGCGCATTCCCATTGCAACCGCGTACTGGACTGCAATGTGTCCCAGACCACCTACACCAGAAATGACAACCCACTCACCGGGCTTCACTTCGGTTTCTTTCAGACCCTTGTACACCGTGACACCTGCGCACAGAACTGGTGCGATTTCATATGGGTCAGCACCTTCTGGGATGAGTGCACAGTACCGGCTGTCGACCAGCATGTACTCGCCAAACGAACCGTCTACCGAATATCCACCGTTCTCCTGCTTCTCACACAGCGTCTCCCAGCCGGTTTCGCAGTATTCGCACTCACCGCATGCGCTCCACAGCCACGCGTTACCAACGAGATCGCCTTCTTTAACGCGAGTGACATAGTCACCTACCGCAACAACCTTTCCAACGCCTTCGTGACCAGGGATGAAAGGAGGCTCAGGCTTGACCGGCCAGTCACCGTGAGCTGCGTGCAGGTCGGTGTGGCACACGCCAGTCGAAATGTTCTTCACAAGCGCCTGGTATGGCCCGGGTTTGGGAACATCTACTTCTTTGACTTCGAGATCTTTACCAAATTCATTGACGACAGCTGCATTCATCGTTTCGGACATGGGGGTCAACTCCTTCGTTGCGATAGGTCGCAGACTTTCTGCAAGACACACATAGTGCGTCTCTTATAGATCCTATTGACGAGTCTGACGCCATGTGAATACCCGGCGCGAAATTTCTCAGCGTCCTATGAACCAGCGTTGCAGGGTTTTGATGCGTTCTTGGATTTGTTCGCGTGAAGCCTGCGCTACGGCAGGACCACCGCACACGCGTCGAAGCTCGATGTGGATGGAACCGTGTGGTTTCCCGGTGCGCCTAGCCCAAGCTCCCACGAGCGACTGCAGCTTGTTGCGTTCCTCTTTCATCGCTTTGTGTTCAAGTTCGTCCGGGTGTTCGGTTGGTGTGACCCGCCCTTTGCGTTTGGATTGTTCCGATTGGCGGGCGCGCAACAGATGAGACACT
>CABTZC010000157.1 GCA_902489185.1 uncultured Brevibacterium sp.
AGAGGAAGAAGTCGTACCACTCAATCGAGGACCCGACGACACCTGATGCTAAAAGCTTCCGGTGTTTCAAGTGGTGGTGGGCGTGTGCTGGGTCAGTTGCTGATAGTGCAGTCATGGAAGCTCCAATCGCCGTTGATGAAAGCTCGAACCGATCATTTGATCGGTTCGAATAAGTGTGTCCTATGTCACTCAGCGAGTCAAGGGTTGTTTGCGTTGTGGCGCAAGGAAAATGTGTGACTCTGTGCGGTGCTTCCGGTAGAAGGGGGTGTAAGCGGGCGCATGAGCGGTGAAGTTGGGCTCGGATCACGCAAATATAACCGTCAATCAAAATTCGTTATAAACTTTTTTATGTACTCTGACCTGCTGTAATGCAGTAAAACGCCCCTGATTTGTACTTGGTTTGTAACTGAAATGTGACATTGGGGTTTCGTTCGGTTACAGTTTTCACTGTTGGATTTTGAACTGATCCACTCACGGGTTGCTACCGCTAGTCACACAGCCCAGTGAGAGTACCGATGAACGTGGCGGCCCCAGGCTGGTAGATGGAGGGAACTCGTGGCTGGAAAGAAGCTAGGGCGTCACGCGTCTGACGCACGTGTCAAGACACCACTGACTGAACTCACTGAAGCTCTCAACGCCAACTCTGGTGCAATGGGTAAGCGTGCAGCTGTTGTCGCCGCTGCCGGTGGTCTGCTTGTGACCGCAACCCTTCCTTCGACGGCTGACGCTAAAGACGACGCAACTGTTTCCGCAGACGCCCCAAAGGCCGACGAAGCTGAAACCTTCACCGCGCAGAAGGCAACCGCAGTTGCAAAAGCCGATGTTGCCGACATTGCAACCGGTGTAGCTGCAAACGTCACTGCAAAGAAAGCCCCGGAGCCAGTAGTTGAACCGGCGCCCAACGACTCTGCGGCTCCTGCTTCCACCTCGAACGGTGGATCGACCGCACCTTCATCGAGCTCCTCATCTTCATCTTCTTCTTCCGAGAAGAGCTCGAAGTCCGCAGGTAACGAAGACGTTGCACTGCCGAGCGGATCTAAGGCTCAACAGGTTATCGCACTCGCTCGCCAGTACGTCGGAACCCCATACGTATCGGGTGGAACCTCCCCAAGTGGCTGGGACTGCTCCGGCTTCACTTCCTACGTCTACGGCAAGGTAGGCGTGAGCTTGCCACGCACCTCGGGAGCACAGCGCAGCGCTGGAAAAACCGTGTCACGTGCACAGGCTCAGCCTGGTGACATTATCTGGTCGCCTGGGCACGTTGGTATCTACGCTGGAAACGGCATGATGTACGACGCAGGTAACCCACGCGTTGACACCACTTACCGCTCCATCGACTGGATGGTGAGCTCTGGAGCCACGTTCATCCGCGTGCTGTAAGCCGTCTCGAACTTCTGAACTTCAAAGTGAAACCCCCGCGCACATCGGTACTGCGCGGGGGTTTTGCGCATTCCCGGTGAACTTTTGACAAACTGTTCGTAATTCTCTTCAAATCGGCGCCAACCGCAGGTAAATCCGCGTGTGCGCCCGGTAATCTTGGTTGTATTGATAATGCTCAATTGACATTGCTCACTGTTCACGATGTAAGGAGGCCAATATGCGTAACTGCAGTGGCTGGCCTATATCGTTTGCAGAATCCATACATTCGATAGGTGTGGAGTCATTGAGTGGCTCATGTCTGTCTTTAACGAGGCGTCGCGCTTGTGCGCGGCGCCTCGCGCGTTTTCCCACCCGCCTCAGGAGAAAAAAGTGAAAACACTGGTTCTTAATGCCGGCTATGAGCCTATGTCGATCGTGTCTTTTAGGCGCGCGATTGTCCTTGTTTTAGCAGGCAAAGCTACCGTCCTTGCGAGCGAAGACATACTGATTCGAAGCGCTCACGTATCGATGGACCAGCCTTCAGTCATTTTGCTCAACCGGTACGTGCAGCCACCTCGGGGGCGCACAACAGCGCTGTCTCGCAGGGGAGTGCTACGGCGTGATAAGAACCTGTGCGCGTACTGTGGTGAAGGTGCGAACACAGTCGACCATGTGCTTCCTAGGAGCCGTGGTGGCCAGAACACGTGGACCAACCTGGTGGCCTGTTGTCGTGTGTGTAACAACGTGAAAGGCAATCGCACGCCTGAAGAGATGGGGTGGCAGCTGTTGTTCACGCCTATCGCTCCACAAACCGGCCACTGGTGGCTGCGTGACATTGACAACCCCGCCGAACGATGGTTGCCGTTTCTTGAGCTGGCCCGGTTGCCCGAGGTTGCGAAAACCGCGTAGGTGCGTGCCCCGGTCCTGGCTGTCTGATGGTCGAGGTGGCGGTGGGTTTATAGTGGTCCGCGTGCAACACAAGTGCAACAGTTGCCGTGCAACCGTTGCTGTTTCGTAGCGGGTTGGTCGCAGGCTAAAAAATGTGCAGGAGTAGACTGGAAGACAAGCGATTTCGAACTGTAAGGAGTGCCCGTGTCAGAGGAACAGATGGCCACCGAAGTTGCCGATCCTGAAGCAATCATCGTCGGTATTGACGGTTCAAGTGCTAGTCGTAATGCGCTGAAGTGGGCAATCGATGAGGCTCGTGCGCAGAAGAAGTCCATTCGACTTGTTGGCGCTTACACGGTTCCCAGTGTGGCGTCTGCAACGGTGGACGTGTCGTATGTTCCTATTGATGACAGTGCGGTGCGCGCGTCTGTTTCGGATTCGCTCAGGGAAGCGGCATCACTGGTCAAGGATGCGGGTGTTGAAGTCGAAGCGATTATCGAAATCGGTGACGCGGCTGGCGTTTTGGTTGAAGAGTCCAAGCAGGGGTCTTTGGCTGTTGTCGGGTCCCGCGGCCGAGGTGGTTTTGCTGGCCGGCTTCTGGGGACTGTGTCTTCTGCATTGCCCGCGCACAGTCACTGCCCAACCGTGGTGATTCCAGTTGGGTGGTCGGATGATACGGAGCGTACCCCTGAGCAGACGGCTTCGCGTCCTATTCGTAATGCTGGTGGTGACTCGTTTGATGACACCATTGAAGCCGACACGGTTACTGGGCCTGACTACACGGGCCAGGTTGTTGTAGGAATTGATGCCCTGGGTGTTGATTCGCAGGCTTTGTGGGAAGCAGCGGAACTCGCAAACCGTCGAGGAAGTTCGCTTGTTTTGCTGGGCGTCATCACGACTACGGTCGTTGGGCCAGAGTGGTTGCCCTCAACCGGTGACATGAAGCGGTACGTTGACAAGGGTGCGGACAAGCTTGCGATTGCCGCGCAGGCGGTGCGTGAAAAGTACCCTGACCTCGACGTGAGCTGGTCGTTGTATGACGGCCAGCCTGCAGAAGCGTTGGTGCGTGCCTCGGACACGGCGTCTGTTTTGGTAATTGGGTCCCGAGGTCGTGGCGGGTTTGCGGGCCTCCTGTTGGGTTCGACGTCGCAGTCAGTTCTGCCATACTCCAAGTGCCCCACCATGGTGGTTCGCGTTAAGCGCGAATCCTGACACGGTAACGCCGGTCACGATGGTGGCCGGTTGCCGTAATGCTCATTTTTGTTTCTATTCGTCGCTTTTTGGGCGGAGAGGTTTTTCGTGTTGCTTAAAAAGGTGTTTGCCTCGACGGCACTTATTGCGACCGTTCTTGCCGGAGGTGTCGCTTGTGCCTCCAATGTGAAAAATGAGGAGCGTGGTGAGCGGGGAGCTGCCGCCTCATATGACGGGGTTCCCGACGGTGTTAAGGAACGCTTGCAACGCTTGGCAATTGTGAAAAACAAAGTGGGCGTTTCGATTGACGCTCAACTGGTGGCGTTGCAAGGTGCCACGTCGCTCAACGATACGGTTGAGAAATTTGCGCTCGAGCAACTTGAAGAAGGCGGAGCTTTCGCGGGTAAGAAAGCTTTCACTCCGGTTCCTACGCCTGCAAACAGGCAGGCAGGACTCGACACGTTCATTCGAATGCCTGACGAAAAGCCCGAAGGGTCGGACGACTCTACTGCGGAAGCCGGCGGAGTGACGGAACCAAATTCCACCTCGGCGGTAGAGGAAGCTGACGTCACCCTGCGCAATGAGATTGTTTTTGCTGGCGGCACATACGTGGTGAGTCGTGTCGAAGCGTTAGTGAAGGGCGAACGGTCAGTCAAACTGCTGGTCACTGATCTCGAAGCCGATAAGACCATGCCTGCTAAAGACATGTTTGCCGGTGAAACGCTGCCCAGCGACGATGATCTAAACGACTTGACTTTCGGACCGGACGCGCTGCCGTCTTACGGGGGCCAGAAGCCGAAATACGATGAACTTTCTGACCTGGGTAAAGAGGTTGTGGACAACGCCTCGAAGGACGTCGCGAAGCTGGGCGAGGATAGTGCAGAAGGGCAAGGGTTCTCCTGTGCGTTGGCGGCCTGTGTAGCGTTGACGTATGACGACGGGCCTGGCGGAAACGACCTGACGGATCGCCTGATTCAGTCGTATGCGAAGCACAATGCGCGCGCCACGTTCTTTGTTATTGGTAAGAAGGTGAGAGAGTACCCCGAGGAAGTTAAACGAATGGTTGACGCGGGCCACGACGTCGGTAGCCACTCGTACACTCACCCGATTCTGAATCGGATCGGTGTTAAGACTGCTGAAAAGGAGATCATTGACACCGACAAAGCGCTTGAAGATGCCGGACTGGAAAAGCCGATACTTCTACGCCCGCCGTTCGGTGCCACCAATCGCAAGGTCGATGATGTCGCGGGTGCGCACGACAAGCGCGTGATCATGTGGGACGTGGACACGCTCGACTGGCAGACTAAGTCAAAACCCAAGACTATCGCGGCAGTAAAACAGAATGTGCGGCCTGGTTCGACAGTTCTTATGCACTCGATTCACCAGCCTACCGTTGATGCGACAGATGACATTCTGCAGTACCTGGAAGACCAAGGCTATTCGATGGTGACCGTGTCTGAGCTGTACCGCGGTGTGAAGTTCGTGGCGGGGAAGGAATACTTTTGCGCGGGGTACCACATGGAGCTGTGTTCAAATCCGGAGCACCCGTTCGTGACGAAGAACTCCTAAGTGCTGGGTGAGCAAAACGTCCTGGTGTGACCCAGCTTATATTGACAAGGTGCCTTCACGTTAACTTGAATGGATGGTGGATAAGTCACTGTTTATGCAGGGCGTTCCTGCGCAGAAAGGACAATTGTGGGACTTCTTTGGTCGATTATTTCGTGGATTATTATCGGTGGTCTGATTGGACTCATCGCGCGTGCCGTCATGCCAGGTAAGCAGGGCATGGGCTTCGCGACGACTGTGATTCTGGGTGTTGTTGGTGCCATCGTGGGTGGCTTTATTGGAGGCCTGCTCGGTGGCGACGGGATTTCGGGAATCATGAGCAACCCATGGAGCCTGGGAACCATCCTGTTGGCTGTTATTGGCGCGCTGATCGTGATGGTTATTTACGGATTCGTGGCACGTAAGGCTAACAAGTAAGTCGTTAGCGAACGAACACAAAGGTGG
>CABTZC010000158.1 GCA_902489185.1 uncultured Brevibacterium sp.
CCGGCGTAGAAGAATTTTTGGGCGTCGAGTGAGTCGGCCACCGCAACGGTACGTTGCGCGATCTGATCGACGGTCAGGTTGGTAGCTTCGCCGTCTTGGGGAGCGTTCGCGGAATCGAGACCGTGCCCGGGGAGTTCGGTGATCACTACGCGGAAGTGTTCGACGAGGCGGTATCCCACCGAAGCCCACACGGTGGAGGCGGTGCCAAGAGGTGTGCCAAGAATAAGAAGTGGAAGATCGGAATCGGTTGCGTTCAAAATTCGATAAGCAAGCGGTTTCACGTATGCCCCTTTCTTGTTACTCCAATCCTATGTGCGGATCTAAGCTATTGCAGCACTCCGCCACTTTCATTCAAGTAGCAGGCAGGGCACAACGATTCGTATGTCACACTCATGCCGTCAATCGCCACTTGGTCACCGTCAAACACGTAGCTGCCGTCGACCTTTCGCCCGTTAAACATGGCTTTGCGCCCGCACCGGCAAATGGTTTTGAGCTCTTCGAGGCTGTGAGCAATTTCTAACAGCCGTGCCGAACCAGGGAACGCATGGGTGCGAAAATCCGTGCGAATGCCGTAACACATCACCGGAACATCCCGGTAAACGGCAATCCGCATGAGCCCGTCGACTTGTTCGTTAGTGAGGAACTGGGCCTCATCGATGAGGAGACACGCGACAGGGTCAGTGGAAAACTCAAGAGTTTCTAACAGCGCTGAATGATCGACATAACCAGCGACGTCATCAAAGACTTGTTCAACGGTGTCGGTGCGATCAATGAGGAAGTCAACGGTACGGGTAACGCCCAAACGTGACACGATTTGCGTGTTGCCTTTTGTATCAATCGCTGGCTTCGCTAACAGAACTCGTTGCCCGCGCTCTTCATAGTTGTAGGCAGCTTGTAAAAGCGCGGTCGACTTTCCCGAGTTCATCGCGCCATAGCGGAAATACAGTTTTGCCACGTCCGACCTTCCTTCCCCGGTTCATGCTACCGCGTCGCGAATGGATAGACTGAGCAATGAAAACTACCGTCAACAGGGAAGCACACATGGCTCAGATCATTTATACCCGTACGGACGAAGCTCCGCTTCTTGCAACGTATTCGCTTAAACCCATCATTGAGGCTTTCGCACGCAAAGCCGGAATCGATGTCACCACTCGCGACATTTCGCTGGCCAGCCGTGTTCTGTCTCAGTTCCCTGAATACTTGAAGGAAGACCAGCGTCACAGTGACGCACTGGCTGAACTGGGCGATCTTGCGAAGAAGCCAGAAGCTAACATTATTAAGCTTCCAAACATTTCGGCTTCGGTTCCTCAGCTCAAAGCCACCATCAAGGAACTTCAGAACCAAGGTTTTGCACTTCCTCACTACCCCGAGGAACCGTCCACTGACGAAGAACGTGACATTCGCGCCCGATACGACAAGGTCAAGGGTTCAGCAGTTAACCCGGTCTTGCGTGAAGGTAACTCCGACCGTCGTGCGCCGAAAGCCGTGAAGCAGTACGCACAGGCTCACCCACACTCTATGGGTGAGTGGACGGCAGACTCGAAAACAGAAGTCGCCACAATGGGGCAGAACGACTTCCGTTCCAACGAACAGTCCGTCATTATGCCTGCCGACGACACCCTGACTATCCGCCACGTTGGCGCTGAGGGCACCTCGGTCTTGAAAGACGATCTCAAGGTCCTCAAAGGCGAAATCATCGACTCCACTTTCATGGATGTTGCACGCCTGGACGCCTTCTTGAAAGACCAGATCGCCAAGGCTAAAGAAACGGGCGTGCTTTTTTCGGTCCACCTCAAGGCCACCATGATGAAGGTATCCGACCCGGTTCTATTCGGTCACGTCATCACCGCTTTCTTCCCACAGACATTCGCCGACTACGGCGACGTTTTGGCACAGGCAGGCCTGAGCCCAGCGGACGGTTTGGGCGCTATCCTGACCGGTCTTGACGAACTCGACGGGGACGACGCTGAACAGATCAAGAAGTCGATCTCGCGTGAACTCGAAGAGGGTCCGGCCCTGGCAATGGTGAACTCCGACAAGGGAATCACCAACCTCCACGTGCCGTCAGACGTGATTGTGGACGCATCGATGCCAGCCATGATCCGTATCGGCGGAAAGATGTGGGGACCAGACGGGAAAGAAGCCGACACCCTGGCTGTTATCCCCGACTCGTCCTACGCCGGCGTCTACCAGACCGTGATTGACGACTGCAAGGCACACGGAGCATACGATCCGGCAACCATGGGTTCGGTACCGAACGTGGGCCTCATGGCGCAGAAGGCTGAAGAGTACGGAAGCCACGACAAGACCTTCGAAATCAAAGAAGAAGGAACCGTCGAGGTTGTTAACTCGGCTGGCGAAGTACTCATGAGCCACAAGGTGTCCGCTGGTGACATCTGGCGTGCATGCCAGACCAAGGACGTTCCGGTTCGCGACTGGGTGAAGCTCGCGGTTACCCGCGCTCGTTTGTCCGAAACTCCTGCAGTGTTCTGGCTGGATGAAACTCGTGCCCACGACCGTAACCTCATCGAAAAGGTTAACGAGTACCTCAAGGAGCACGACACCGACGGTCTGGACATTCGCATCATGAACCCGGTTGAGGCTACCCAGTACTCACTTGACCGGATTCGTGAAGGCAAGGACACCATTTCGGTGACCGGTAACGTGTTGCGCGACTACAACACCGACCTGTTCCCAATTCTGGAGCTTGGAACGTCAGCCAAGATGCTCTCGGTCGTTCCGCTGATCGCCGGTGGTGGACTGTTCGAAACCGGTGCTGGTGGTTCGGCACCAAAGCACGTCCAGCAGCTGGTGGAAGAAAACCACTTGCGTTGGGACTCGTTGGGTGAGTTCTTCGCGATTGCAGAGTCGCTGCGCCACTTCAAGCTTAGCGACGGCAACGAGCGTGCCGGTGTCTTGGCTTCCACCTTGGATGACGCAACCGCGACCTTCTTGGAAGAGAACCGTTCGCCGTCGCGCAAGGTTGGTGAAATCGACAACCGTGGTAGCCACTTCTACCTCACTCTGTACTGGGCCGAGGAACTGGCTAAGCAGACGGATGATGCTGAGTTGGCGCAGGCGTTTGAACCTATCGCACGCGAACTGCGTGAGCAGGAAGAGACCATCACCAAGGACCTCATTGAAGTGCAGGGTGAAGGTGTTGACTTGGGTGGCTACTACAACCCTGACGACGCGAAGGTTACGGAAGTCATGCGCCCTTCCTCCACGTTTAACGACATCATCGCCAAGCTGGGGTAGGTGAAGGTATGAGTAACCCACAGGCGACGCCTCCGTCGTTTGGTTCCGGACCAGGTTCGTTTGGTTCCGACCCGCAGTCGTTTGGGTCTGGGCCACAGGTGCCCAACGGCGCATCCGCGGCGGAGGAAAACACTCAGGTACCGCAAGCACCGCACACCGATGAGCCGGTTTATAACCAGCCGTCGAACGCTACGAACCAGGAGAAATCCGGGGTTTCAGCGTTCGTGTGGGTGGCGTTGATTCTGGGCGCGTTGATTCTGGTGTTGCTTTTGGTGTTTGTCATGCAGAACAACCAGTCGGTAGATATCAGCTACTTCGCGTGGTCATTCTCCATGCCGCTGGGAGTTGCGCTCCTTCTCGCCGCGATCGCAGGAGTGTTGATTGCTGCGATCGTTGGAACGGTGCGCATCATCCTGCTTGGGCGCAGGCTCAAGCGAGCTCAGAAGAACTCCTAAGACATGAATGAACCGGGCCCTGGCGACAGGGCCCGGTTCAGTTTTTGCTTCCGAGTATCCACTCAACAGCGTCCGATCCCCAGCAAGGTTTGCACACTTGCTTAAGTGCGTACATATTGAGTTGTGCGCAAACAGCGTGCGGGTATAGAACCTATGTCATGGAGTTCGTCGTACCCTTTCTCATGAGCATGGCCGCGGGTCTGGCCACAGGCCTTGGCGCCCTGCTGGGGGTAACGAACCTGGCCCGCTCCACACGCTTCTTTTCTGGAGCCCTAGGGTTTTCAGCTGGCGTCATGATTTACGTGTCGCTGGTAGAAATCCTTCCCCAAGCAATCGAATCGGTGGAAAACCCTGCAGCACCGTGGATCGCGGTGGGCGCGCTGTTTGGCGGAATCGGTTTCGCCGCTGCCATCGACGCACTCGTCCCGGACCATATCAGCCCTTCCGCACCAACCACCTCGGACGGACGCTTGCTGCGCATGGGCGCCTTCACAGGCATTGCCATTGCGCTCCACAACTTCCCTGAAGGCTTCGCAACCTTCCTCACCGCACACACTGACCTCACACTCGCCATCCCGATCGTGGTTGCAATTGCCATCCACAACATCCCAGAGGGCCTGGCCGTCGCCGTCCCCATTTTTCACGCGACCGGCTCAGCAGCCAAGGCCTTCCGATGGTCACTCCTGTCCGGACTGGCGGAACCGGCCGGAGCCGTTCTGGGTTACCTGATCCTCGCCCCGATTATGACCCCCACCATTTTCGGAATCGTGTTCGCCGGCGTAGGCGGCATCATGGTCTACATTTCGTTCAGCCAACTTCTCCCTGCCGCCCACAACCAAGGTCACCCACGCGCGCCACTCATTGGATTGTTCGCTGGAATGGCAGTCATGGCAGTGTCGCTGCTCATGCTGGGGTAATGAGCACTGGTAGCGCCCGAGGTCGTACCAGTACCCGCGCCCGCCGCACCTTTGTGTAGACCTCACCGTCAACGTGAATGCCGTGCGGTGCGTCCAGGACGAACGAGCGCCCCGTGTGGGTACGAATAGCGGCAGGTTTCACGTGGGCACCCACAGCCCACGCCCCAGCCACCACCCAATCAACAAGCGACCTTGGTGCAAAGCGCGTATAGCAAACGGAACCGGAATCTAAACCGGCGTCAAAGATCCGTACCCGGTGCGGCACACCCGCAACGTTTCCGACTTCTTGCGTCCACGGATTCCCCTTCCAAGACCACAAGTTCACACCGGCCGCAATGTAAGACCACCAGTGGTGCTGGGCAGGTGTGCGTTGAATGGCCCGCACTGAGTTTCCCGCTCCTACCGCGACCAGGCTGGTGGTTGTGAGGCCACTGGGCTCAAGCGTCACGTGTGCAACGTCCACGTCAACTGGACCGGGCGGAAAGGTTGCCACAAGGTTTCGCCAAAACAGGTTCGCTGTGCCAACCGGGATCGGAACCAAGCGCGGCGGTTCAGCTGGCTTGTTTTCATCGATCCACTCAATCAAGGCATGTGCGCACTGTGCAACGGTTCCATCGCCGCCCACCACAATAAGCCGCCGTGCCCCCGCGTCTAAGAGCCGCGTCGCCTGCTCCCCGCCCGGGTGAGCCGGCGAGGTGTAGGTAACAACGACCTCGGCCGAGGTGGTGGTTACCGAGCTGGAAGCGGCGCGTATGCGCTCGACAACCTGGCGGGTACCCCGGCGCGCGGGGGGCGCCACGACCCCGATCACACG
>CABTZC010000159.1 GCA_902489185.1 uncultured Brevibacterium sp.
CCCCCCCCCCCCCTCCCGCGGGGTTTGCTTGTTTTTTGGTATAAAAGGGCGGGGGGGCCCCAAACAGTTCTGGGGGACCCCCCTGGGCGAGGGTCCGGGCTGGGCGCGAGTTTTAGACGCGCCCGGACGTTTCAAACTCGCTCATGATGCCGATGCGGCGCACGTGGCGTTCGTCGCTGGAGAATGGTGTGCGAATAAACGCGTCAACGATGCTGATCGCTTCGTCTTCGCTGTGCTGACGGGCACCAACGGAGACCAGCCATGCGTCGTTGTGTTCGCGGGCAAGTCGGGAAATTTCGGGATTCCACGACAGCGCGCAGCGGGCACCTTTCACCTTGTTGGCAGCCATCTGTTCGCCGTTTCCGGATCCACCAATGACGACTCCCAACGAGTCCAGTCCTTCTGCGCGATCCGACACAACACCTTGTGCGGCTGCAATGCAGAATGCTGGGTAGTCGTCGAGTGCGTCGTACTCATGGGCACCGTGGTCCACAACTTCGTAACCGTTGTCTTCGAGGTGCTTCTTGAGTTTCTCTTTGAATTCGTATCCGGCGTGGTCAGTTCCAAGGTGGATTTTCATGGGTGTCCCTTCGTGTGTGTTAGTCGAACTGTGGGCCAACGGTGCGGGTGCGCTTGATTTCGTAGAATCCGGGGGTGCTGGCCACCAGGAGTGTGCCATCATAGAGCTTTCCTGCGTCTTCTCCCTTGGGGGCAGGTGAGACTACAGGGCCAAAGAACGCCACGTCGCCCACGGCGATCACGGGCGTACCCACATCTTCACCGACCAAGGAAATTCCCTCGTTGTGCGATTCTCGCAGGGCGTCGTCGTAGGCGTCAGTGTGGGCCGCTTCCGCAAGCGTTTCTGGCAGACCCACCTCAGCAAGCGATTCCTTGATGACCTGGTCAAAGTCTTTATTACCGCCGAGGTGGATGCGGGTTCCCATAGCGGTGTAGAGGTCTGCGATGACCGAGTTACCGTGGTCTTGGGCTGCCGCGATGATGACGCGGACCGGGCCCCACGCCTTGTCCATGAGGTCGAGGTAATCCGGATCGAGGTCGCGTCCTTCGTTGAGGACGGACAGGCTCATCACGTGGAACTGGACGTCAACGTCGCGCACTTTTTCGACTTCCAGCGCCCACCGCGACGTCATCCATGCCCACGGGCATGTTGGGTCAAACCACAAGTGGAGGGTTTCTTTCGCCATTCTGCATCACCTTTCGCGTATGAGAAGTTCGCGTTAAAAACTGTGTCAGTCCCCCGTGATTGAATGGGAGAAAATGCTTTTCTAACGTTAGGAAACTTCGTGTCTCAACTTAACCTCACTCGTGACGACGCTCGCACGCGTGCGCAGCTGATCGACGTTGACTCCTATGACATCACTCTAGTTCTTGATGGCCATGGTGACACGTTTCGATCCATCACAACTGTGAGGTTTTCTGCTCAAGAGGGCGCAGAATCATTCATCGACGCAATTACTGACACCGTGACATCGGTGGTTCTCAACGGTGAGGAACTTGATGTCACGCAGGTAGTTACTGAAGGCCGCATTACACTCCCGAACTTGGCAAAGGACAACGTCCTCACCGTAGACGCCGCGTTCTTTTACATGAATACCGGTGAAGGTCTCCACCGGTTTATCGACCCCGTTGACAATGAAACGTACCTGTACTCTCAGTTTGAGGTACCGGACTCCCGTCGCGTTTTCCCTGTTTTTGAACAGCCTGACATGAAGGCCACATTCGCGTTCAACGTCATTGCCCCCAAACATTGGGAAGTTTTCTCAAACTCACCCACGCCGCGTCCGCACGACCTCGGCGAGTTCGCAGATCTCGCAGAGTCCCAAGAGTCAGCGATCTGGCAGTTTGCCCCCACTCCCCCAATTTCGAGCTACATCACCGCAATTGTCGCCGGTCCGTATGCAGGTGTACGTGACTCCCTTGTCAGCAGTGACGGCGAAACTGTGCCTTTGGGAGTGTTCTGTCGCGCGTCGTTGGCTTCGCACTTAGATGCTGACAACATCATTGAAACGACAAAGGCTGGGTTTGCTTTTTTCGAAAAGCATTTCCAAACGCCGTACCCGTTTGAAAAGTACGACCAGATTTTCGTTCCAGAGTTCAACGCTGGAGCCATGGAAAACGCCGGATGCGTAACCTTTGTCGAATCTTATGTTTTCCGGTCGCGCGCAACGGAAGCAACGGTGGAACGCCGCGACGTGACGATTCTTCACGAACTGGCACACATGTGGTTCGGTGACCTAGTGACCATGAAATGGTGGAACGACCTGTGGCTGAACGAATCGTTCGCTGAGTTCATGTCCACGCTGGCAACGGCTGAAGCAACCCGCTTTAGCGATGCCTGGACCACTTTCGCCACTCTGGAAAAAGCATGGGCGTACCGACAAGACCAGCTTCCGAGTACGCACCCCATCGAAGCGGACATTGCAGACCTTCACGATGTTGAAGTGAACTTTGACGGCATCACCTACGCGAAGGGTGCTTCTGTCCTCAAACAGTTGGTTGCGTACGTGGGGCGCGAAAACTTCTTCACCGGCCTGAAGGCCTATTTCGACACCCATGCGTGGAAGAACACTGAACTTCGCGATCTTTTGGTTGAGCTTGAAAAAGCATCGGGACGTGACCTCGACGAATGGGTGCGCGTGTGGTTGCAAGAGTCAGGTGTCAACCTCCTCAAGCCTGAATTGAAGGTTTCAGGCGGGATTCTCACTAAGCTTCTGATCCACCAGGAACCGTGGGTGATTGAAGGCCAGCCCACACCGTCCTTGCGTCCACACCGTTTGGCTGTAGGTTTGTACTCCTTACAAGGTGACAAGCTTGTCCGCACGGAACTCATACACCTTGACGTCGCCCAGTCAGTGACATCTGTTCCACTGCCACCTGACACTCCTCAACCGGATCTTGTTTTGGTCAATGACACCGACCTCACGTACGCCAAGATTCGTTTCGACGACGCAAGCCTGGAAACTGCGCTTGCTCACTTGTCGGGCATTGATGACTCACTGGCCCAGCTCTTGGTTCTTTCAACTGTGTGGGACATGGTGCGTGATGCTGAACTTCCACTCGAGAAGTACATCGAACTGCTCGAAGCAAATATTGACGCAGTTAAGCACTCGACCGGGCTGACCGTTCAAATCCGTCAGCTTTCAACCGCAGTTGAGAGCTACACGTCACCCCAAAACCGTGCCGAGCTTTCTGCCCGCGTTGCCGACTTCATGTGGGAAGCCACTCTCCGATCCCCGGCAAACAGTGACCAGCAGTTCCAACTGTTCAAAGCCTTTGTCAGCCACGCGACTACCCCCGAACAGCTTGATCGCCTTGAGGGCCTTCGCACCGGCCACATTACTGCACCTGATGGCATCACGATTGACAAGGACCTCGCATGGGGCATCGTGTCGTACTTGGCCCTCCACGATCGAATCAGCGATCAAGACATCGACGCACTCATGAACGAGGACAACACCGCCTCCGGTATCCGGTTCGCTCACGTAGCACGCAGCGCACGCTGTACCACTAATAGTAAGAAGCGCGCTTACGATCTAGCGACCGGTGACACGTCGCTCCCGAACGCCGTCATCGCTGCCGTGGCACGTGGCTTCTCCATGGGTATTGAACAGGCTGATGGAACACTCGTTGACAGCGGTGACGAACGCAGTTTCGCTGACCTCTTCTACGCACACGTTGAAAACTGGTGGAACACCCGCACGCTCGAAATCGCCCAGACACTCACACTCCGTTTACACCCGCCAGCATCCCGCGAGACCGCGTCACGCACTCGCGAATGGCTGGAGTCTCACCCTCACGCGCACAAGGGCGCACGGCGCATCATGCGCGAGCTTCTCGATACCACTGAACGTGCGATCAGAGTTCGGGAGACCTCCCAGACACACTCGAGTAATACCTGAGTGAAAATCCAGGATCACTGTCTATGGTTGGACAACGTATGAGTTACTCAATAGTCGCTTCAACATCCCAGCCCACTCCCATTTCTGAAACGGTGGAACGTGCCGCCGAAGGTGTCGATAAGTGGTGGACGTTCTTGATCGGAGCGCCTCTCCGCATTGCAATTCTGGTTGTGATGGCGATCCTAGTGACGTTTCTGGTTCGTCTTCTCATCCGGAAATTTGCCCGCAAAATCGCAGAAGGTACCACGGCTGTTTCTTCGCGTCGTTTCGGAGGAGACGCGCGTGATCGGGTAATTAAAACGGATGCAGCATCTGTTGAGCGTCGCGCACAACGCGCTCAAACAGTTGGGTCGCTCCTGTCCTCAATTGCTGCCGTTATCATCTTCGTCATCATGGCCCTGATGATTATGCAGGAATTGGGATACAACCCCGCACCCATTCTGGCGTCTGCAGGTGTCGCAGGTGTTGCTATTGGCTTCGGAGCACAGTCTTTGGTACGCGATTACTTATCCGGTTTCTTTATCGTTGCTGAAGACCAGTATGGGATCGGCGACACCGTTGACCTAGGCGAGGCCGTAGGAACTGTCGAAGACGTGGGGCTGCGCACCACGAAAGTGCGTGGCATCGACGGAACACTCTGGCACGTTCCTAACGGCGAGATTCTGCGCGTCGGTAACCAATCGCAAGGATGGGCACGCGCCGTTATGGACCTTCCAGTCCCCTACGACGCCGATCAAAAAGTGGTCGACGCAGCTATCCAGGCAGCAGTCGAATCGATGCGCACCAAACCTGACTTAGCACCGTCGATTCTGGAAGAACCAGAGATCTGGGGTGTTCAGGAAATCAGCGGAAACGCCGTCACGATCCGTACCGTCATTAAAACTAAGCCCAACGAACAGTGGGGTGTAGCACGCGCGTTTCGAGCAGAGATCCAGCGCGAACTGCGCAAACGTGGAATCACCATCGCGATTCCAGCACAGTCGCTCATAGGAACCATGCCAGGACCTCAGACCAGCACAGCTACAACCACCTCGGACAACGCCGAAAACAAGGACAGTGACTCATGACCACACCGCAACGACCCGACAGCGTCTTCGCCGCTGTGGGTGGACACGCCACGTTCACCACGCTTGTCGACGCCTTTTACGCATCAGTCGCTGAGGACGAATTCCTCATCAGCATGTACCCCGAAGGACATGAACTCGATGGCGCGAAGCACCGGCTTCAGACGTTCCTCGAGCAGTACTTCGGTGGCCCCACCACGTATCAGGAAGAGCGCGGTCACCCACGTTTACGCATGCGCCACAACCCGTACCCGGTTGATTCAAAAGCCAAAGACCACTGGCTCCACCACATGCGCAAGGCACTGGACACGGTCAAACTTCCGCCCATGTACGACCAGCTCATGTGGGACTACTTTGAACGCGCAGCCACGGCCATGATCAATACGCCCGATCCTCTGCACGGACGCACCCGCCTCGACATCAGGGCCAGCGCGTC
>CABTZC010000160.1 GCA_902489185.1 uncultured Brevibacterium sp.
CGCATTAGCGGAACCGCCCACAATCGTTTTCTCACAACTCCACTCTGGTGAGGGTGGTAGCTGAGCCCACCTCCACCTCGCGAGGTGTCAGTCAGCTTCTATCTGCAGGTTCATCTGGCCTTTGTCGGTCAGTACCGGGGTGAAGAAAGAACCAGCTGCGGCGGGGGTTTCGTCTGCGAGGATGCGGGTGCGGTGGAAAGAGCGACCTTCAACGAAGTCCGCTGACAATTCCAGGGTGCCTGCGGGAAGCAGTTCCAGTTCGGACAGAGGGATCTCAGCGCGGAAGGTGGTTCCGTCGAACTCGGCGGGTGTGCGGCCGTAATAGGTTTTGCCGGCCAGCCGCCATGACACGTAGGTGTGGGAGGTCCGCTCCCATGGGTGGTTCTGGATGGTTGTTTCGAGTTCAATCCCGGTGGCTGTCACGGTCAGCGAGGTGAGTTTCGCTGTGGCCTGTGAGCGTTGGAATGGTTCGAAAGAGCATTCGCGGAACATGGTCGCCCACTTTTCAACGACAGAGGTTTCGTAAAAGTCGGCAGCTCGTTTCAGGGCGTTGCGGCGCATCTGGGTGAGCTCGGCATCGTCCATGGTGGCCACGCGGATGATTACCTGGGTGAGTGCTTCAACATCCCCGGCGGGGATTAGGAAGCCGTCCACACCGTCGGTGATGATGTCGGCTGGGCCGTACTTGATGTCGTAGGCAATCGGGATGCAACCAGCCGACATGCTTTCGAGGAGGACTAGGCTTTGGCCCTCCTGCTTGCTTGTCAGGAGGCTGAATGAGGCTTCACGGAAGCGCTCTTTCGCGTTGCTTGCGTAGCCACGCAGGGTGATGCGTTCGCTGGCGTTAGTGGTGTCGATGAGCCTGGTGAGTTCGGCCTGCATATCGCCATCGCCATAGATGTCCAAGTGAAATCCGGGAGCGTTTTGAGAGGCCGCTGCCACAGCCCGGATGGCGTGATCGATCCTCTTGCCCGGGGTGAGCCTTGCAAGCATGATGCCGTGGGCTTTGTCACGGGACGCTTCCGCATCGCCGTGGAGGTCGCTAACCACGTTGGGTATGACCGTGAGGTTGCCAGAAGACATGTTCAGCGCGAGCATGTCGCGCTGTTGGGCGCGGGTCAGGGTGATGACCCGATCAAAACGGTCGGCGTTGTGAAAGATGTCGAACCTGCCGCGGTTGAGTTCGCGCGGGTCTACGCTTTCGTTCTTGAGGAAGTTGCTGTGAAGCACGTGGCAGAAGACAACGTTCTTCTTCCGGTAGGTGCGGAAGATTGAACTTGCATAACCAGAATCGACAATGACGTAGCTTGGTTCGTTGCCGAAGACTGCATTGAGCCAAGCCTTGTAGAAGGCGGTAGCGGTACGCCATTGACCGATGATGTCGCCCTGTGAGTCCAGGAGGGTCAGCAGGCGTCCGCCCTTGGTGCCGCGAGTTTTCGTATCTTGGCGGTCGATGACCAGCAGGTTGCCCTGTGCGCTGTAATGATCAGTCTGCAGGACCCCACCAGCGTCATCGGTGCGCTTCTCGCGTGTGCAGCCGGGAGTGTGGGGGAGTGCGTCATTGAGGGCGCTGGTGTCAGGCTGGGCTGTGCCCTTCATGCGGGCAAGCTCATCGTCAGACCACGTGCCGAGGTCTTCCCAGATATTTCGGATAGACACCCGGTCGTCCAGTCGGCCTTCGGCTTTGAGTCCCTGTTCGCGTTCTTTCCCGCTGTTATCCGGGGAAAACGTGAGGATTTCGACGGGACGGTTGTCTTGGCGAGCGAAAGCTGACGATCGTTCGAGCGCCACCGATGTCATTCCGCCGAATGTTTCAGGGATACCCCAGAGCATGGTGTAGTAATTGCCCTCCGGAAGGATT
Organism: uncultured Brevibacterium sp.; assembly: GCA_902489185.1. GTDB lineage: Bacteria > Actinomycetota > Actinomycetes > Actinomycetales > Brevibacteriaceae > Brevibacterium. The sequence continues at coordinate 1,862 of CABTZC010000160.1, forward strand.
CCCTGTGGGCGGGGACCGCGTGGGCTAGGGATGATGCGGCGCAGAAGCCGTGGCAGTGACGCTTTCATCTCATCTATTTTAGTTCTTCTTTGCCGCGTAGAGTCTGAGGTGGCAGCTCCCCGGTTGTGGTGAACGGCACGGGCTCAACAGGCAGTCAGACGGGACTTCAAGTAGGCCGTGGGGTATCGTTTATATGATCTGCAAGTTAACTTCAAGTTAAGCAAGGGGCTTTTTCATGCGCCGTGTCATCACCTACGGCACCTTTGACTTGCTGCACTACGGCCACATCCGACTGCTGCAGCGCTGCAAAGCACAGGGCGACTACCTGGTCGTTGCACTGTCAACCGACGAATTCAACGCTGGTAAGGGCAAGAAGTCGTACTTTTCGTGGGACGACCGCAAGAACATGCTCGAAGCAATCCGCTACGTCGACCTCGTGATCCCCGAAAACACGTGGGAACAGAAGCGGACCGACATCGAGAAGTACCACATCGACACCTTCGTCATGGGTGACGACTGGGAAGGCAAGTTCGACGACCTCAAAGACCTGTGCGACGTCGTTTACCTTCCGCGCACGCCGGAAATCTCCACCACCAAGATCAAGGGCGACCTTAGCCAGTAAACTCCAGCACTTCTGCTGGAGTGGCGCGAAGTCTTGAGATATGAGCGAAGCACACCCTTCCCGGCCTAAGAATCCGACGCTGGAACAGCTGCGAGCTGTTGCCCAGCCGCCGGAAGTGCGCGCGCGCAAAAACGCCGAACACTGGACAGCGGAGCTGTACCTGCGGCACATCTCCATTTATCTGACCGCGCTGCTGGTGCGCACACCCATCACCGCCAACGGCGTGACAGGTTTGATGATCCTGTCCGGATGGGCAATCGGCTTTGCGCTGCTCATCCCCGGTGTGTGGGGTGCACTCCTCGCACTGTTCTTTTCGCAGCTGCAGCTGTACTTCGACTGCTGTGATGGCGAAGTTGCACGCTGGCGCGGTACCCGCAGCGCAAAAGGTGTTTTCCTTGACGCGGTTGGCCACTACACAACAGAGGGCTTCGTCGCCTTCATGCTGGGCGTTCGCGCAGTGAGTGACCTGGGACTGCTGAAGTCCGATCCAGGGTTCGCCTACCCCTACCTGGTTGCTGGGGGAGTGGTGTCCTCACTCGTGCTGTTGAACAAGGCGCTGAACAGCTTGGTGCACATGAGCCGTGCCTTCAACGGCCTGGACAAGCTGGAAGACTCTGCTGCGGCAACTGCTGTGACACATGGTGGTCTTGCCCGAGTGAAGCAGCTTGCCCGTTTTGTGCCGTTCCACCGCATCTGGCATTCCGTCGAAATGTCGATGCTGGCTGTTGCAGCAAGCGTGGTGTCACTCATTGTTGTCGCTGCCGGCGGCCCACAACTGGCCGGTGAACGGTGGATGATCCTGGTGATGGTGCCGCTTGCCGCGCTGTCGGTAGTGGGGCACTTTGTGTCCATCTGGTTCTCCAGGAGGCTCGGCTGATGGAAGTATTCGACTACGGCGTTGTCATCCTCACCATGGGCAAACGGTTGGATGACCTCAAGCGGGGCATTGATTCGCTGCTGTCCCAGCGGAACGTCAACCTAGACGTTGTGTGCGTGGGCAATGGCTGGGACCCTGTGGGACTGCCGGAGGAAGTCAAAACCCACATGCTGCCCGAAAATGTAGGAATTCCTGCCGGTCGCAATGCTGGTGTGCCCTTGGTCAAGGGCGAATTCTTGTTCTTCCTCGATGACGACGCCTGGCTGCCGGATCAGGACACGCTGTGGCGGATGGCGCAGTACATGCGCGAAAACCCCAATGTCGGTTTGGTTCAGCCCCGTGTGGTTGATCCGGATAACCCGAATGCACCTAAACGTTGGATTCCGCGTTTGCGCAAGAAATCGGCCAGCCATTCGTCGAACGTCTTCTCTGTCTGGGAAGGCGCTATCGGCATGCAGCGCAAGGCCTTCGATGAATGTGGTGGCTGGCCGGGTTCGTTCTGGTATGCCCACGAAGGCATTGAATTGGCCTGGCGCGTATGGGATGCCGGCTATGACGTGTGGTACATGGGCGATCTTGCAGTCGCGCACCCCGTGATTGACCCGAAGCGCCACGACGAATACTTCTACATGAACGCCCGCAACCGCGTGTGGTTGGCCCGCAGGAACCTGCCGTGGCCATTCAGCTGGGCGTACGTGGGTTCCTGGACAGGCGTCCAGGTGCTCAGGTGGGCGCGTAAACCTGAACAGCTCAAACCGTGGTTCAAAGGATGGGCTGACGGGTGGCGCGACAACCCGTGGGACGGCGAAGAAGACGAAGCCAAACTCAGCAAACGCGGTGTTCTGCGCATGAGCTTCAAGGGTCGTCCGCCGGTTATTTGATGCTCTATTATCTAGCTGTCATAAATAGAACTTATTTTAGCTGTCGCTTCGTCAAGGTTCGAGGCGGCGAAACTACAGTGACCAAGTAAAGCCCGTTGAAAATACAGTTTGATGTTGGAAAAGCGGCGGTGAAATTTGAGGAGCAATTTTGGCCTTCGGTAAAGTCAAGCGTGCAATCATGAAGCGACTCCCCGAAACTGATGTTGCTAGCCTTCGAGCTGGTCGAGGTCGGTTGCGCAAGCAGATGAGGACCACCGCCACAGTGATGCGTCGGTGGTCGATGCGTGACCGTCAAGTGAGAGCATTCCACAAAGCGCTAAAACGACCAATCAAGTCGAACTTAGTGTTTTGGGAATCATTCGGGGGCAATGAAGCACTGTGCAACCCCGAAGCGCTATTTCGAAATGTCATCAAGGCAGGCGATCTGCAGCACCTGCAGCATGTATGGGCGCTCAAGCCGGGTGTCCAGAAGGACTCAAGGATTGTCCAGGAGTTTGAGAAACACCCACGTGTTAAGGTCGTCGACTATCGTTCTCCTGAGTATTTTGACTTGCTTGAACGCGCCGGGTATTTGGTAAACAACGCCACTTTCCCAAAAGAGTTCATTAAACGCGACGGGCAGACGTACCTAAACATGTGGCACGGAACCCCGATGAAGACCATGGGCTACGACGAACCAAAGGGTCCGCATCGATCGATCAATGTGTTGCGCAATTTCTTGTCAGCCGACTACCTGCTTTCATCCGGCGAGTACATGACTAAAACTATGTACCTCGGTGCATACCACCTGGCTCCAGTCTTCACAGGAACTATCATTGAAGACGGCTTTCCTCGCATCGACCGCCAGTTTAAGCTTGGAAAACCCCGAGAACGCAGAACACTTCTTTACGCACCCACATGGCGCGGTGATTCTTTCCATTCACCTCATGTGGAAGCACAGCATCTGCTGGTTGTCATCGATAAGCTAAAAGCGTTGCCAGAACTGTCAGGGTGGGATATTCGACTGAAAGTTCACCAGTCGGTCTATGCAAAGGTCGCCGAACTGCCGGAAATGGAACATGTCCTTATCCCGAACAGCATCCCAACAAACGAAATTCTTGCTGATACCGGACTTCTGATAACGGACTTTTCCAGCATTTGGATGGATGCACTC
>CABTZC010000161.1 GCA_902489185.1 uncultured Brevibacterium sp.
AGCGCAGAGTTGCCGTCCGACTTCCCAGCGGCTGTGTTGTCTTCCGAGTTTTCGTTCTGCCCGGATTCGTTAGCAGAGTCGTCTGAGCCCTCCCACTGCATGCTGGCGGCTTTGTCTACGTCGGCTTGGTCTCCCACGGCAAGGCGGATGGTTTGGGTGTCTTCTAGCTTCTCGCCCGAGGTGGTTTTCGCGCTCACGGACATCTTCACCAAATATTCCCCCGGCTTGGTGAATACCCAATTGGCGTGCGTGTGCGTGTTGAGGTCCACCGAGGCGTCGCGCTGCTGGTCGTCCCACACGACTTGCGGGGCACCAAATCCGCCGTTTTGCAGGTACACCACCAGGTCGCCGGGGCCTTGCACACCGCGTAGAGACAAGGTGACGTTTCCGTCGACTTCGTTGACGAAGCTGGGGTTCTGCGTGTTCCACCCCAGCCACACGACACCGGGTTGTTCGACCTGCGGGATCACCCACACGTCATCACCCGCGTTGGCTGGAATGAACGAGTACTGCTCGTCGTCTGGCATCTGAATCTTGCCGCCCTGATCAACCACCTTGAGCACGGTCTTGTCCAGGTGTCGCCACACGGGTGGGTTAGCGGTGTCGTCACGAGCCACGAGTTCAGTTTTGCCGTCGGTGAGGCGTGGGCCAATGTCCACGTGACCGACGTCGATCGTCGCCTGGTCCTCGCTGAGTTCTTCAGAATCGGAGACGTTCTGTTTGAGCTTTTCTTCTTCGTCTTCAGCACCGTTGCCCGAAGGTTGGCTTCCCGTGGCGTGCGCCGCGGTCGCTGTGACGGTAGAGGAAACGGTACTCGCAACCGGGCTCACTACCCCTACAGCCAGTAGCGTGCATGCGATCGCTGTCAGTCGAATCGCTTTCATGTAAGGCATCCTTTCAATGATTGTGCGTTGAACCGCATGAGTTCTTCATATGTGGTGACGCGGGAGTCAAACGCGTCCGAGTAGATGTCGCACACGCTCACATTCGCTTCGTCCGCGACTGTTCTGAGAGTGAGCGACCTACCCAATTGCGGTTCAACGAAGACCGCCGGGACTTTGAGATTTCGAATGGTGTCGGCGAGCCGAATTCGATCAGTGACGCTGGGTTCAACAGCGGGGTTGGGGGTCACGAACCCGGCGATATCCACGTCGTATGCTGCGCCTAGGTACGCGAATGCATCGTGCGTGGTGATGAGGTGGCGTTTGTCCTTGGGGATAGACGCAAGTGTGTCGCGTACTTCGCGGTCCAGGCTGTCGAGCTTGTCCACGTACCGTTTGGCGTTCGCCTCATATGTGCGCGCGTTGTCTGGGTCGGCGTGGGCAAGTGTGTCACGGATGAGTTTGACGTATGCGATTGCGTTGCTCACGTCATGCCACAAGTGCGGGTCCATTTCGCCGTGTACGTGCTTCCCTAGAACCGCTTGCGGCAATAGGTACGTGGACGATCCTGGTTCGCCCAAGAACTTCGAACCGCGTGGGATTTCCTGCCACGCTTTGTTGGTCACGGAAATGACAGTGTCGTCTGGGTTCAGACTGTCGTGGCCGGCAACGTTGCGTTCGTATGAGCTTTCGCCGAGGTCGGAGCTGGTTTCCTTTTCCGAGTCGGCAAAAACGGTGAGGCGTTTGGTGTCGAGGTCGGTGGTGAGGTCCGCGTGGCCTTCGTCGATGATGCGTTTGTTGTTCAGCTGTGGGTCGGAGTGAGGGTCGACCCCGACTGCGAAGGTGTACGTACCCTTTCCAATGTAGGTTTCGTGTTCTGGGTCGGTGGCGAGGTGTGTTTCGAACGTGACCTTGTACACCCCGGGTTTGGAAAACGCCCAGCTCAAGTGGGTGTGTGCATTGACTGGCAGTGTCGCCACGTCAGAGTCCCCCGTACCGTCTGAACTGTCAAAGTACAGGGTGTTCTGCCCTAACGCTTGCGTGAGAAACCCGTGGACGGTGCCCCCGGAAGGGGCAACAACCTCGGTCATTTTCATCCGCACCTCACTGGAACGGTCCGCACCCAACTCACTACCGGCACCCGAGACGCGCAGCCCCAGCCACACGGTGTCAAGAGTGACGTCCTCCACCAGGGGGATGACGCGCGCGGAATACTTGGTAGCGCCTTCCGCGAGCCCAATGTTGAGCGCGTCCGGTGGGATATTCGCGTCTAGTGTCTTGATGAGTTTGTGCTCTTCCAGCATGACGTAATTGGAAAAGGCAACGTCGGAATACACGATGTTGCGAACATCGCGCAAGGTGGGTTCGTAGGAGTGCGGGTCCGCGTTGGCGGGAACCAACGGGACCACGTTCGCCGCATCACCGGCAACGTTCTTCACCAGGTCAGCGATGATGCCGGTCGTGGCAACCACCTGAAGCTGGTCAGCGTTCCGGTGGGTGTACGCACTCCCCTGACACCCCGCGGCCAGCACCGTCACAAGGACAGCGCTGACCGCGAGGAACGTACGCCTGATCATGAACGGCGGCGACGTTGCGAAACGACGGCAACGATTCCGATCCCTATAAGCACACCGCCACCTATCAGGCCGGCGGAGATTCCTGAAACACCCGTCCGCGGCAGGGATGGGTGAGCGCAGTTTTCCATGTTGCCGGCATCTGCGTTGCTGACGGGGGTGGTTGCGTCACCGCCGTTGGCGTCAGCGGTTGCCTGATCCGAGGTGGACTGGTCGCCCTGTTGGTCAGCTGGCTGGTCGCCGGACTGGGCGTCAGCATTCTGATCGGGAGCCGTCTGCCCAGTTGGAGTGATGTTGCCGGCGCCGGCGTTGGCGGACTGGCCCACTTCAAAGTTCAGGGTTCCAGTGGCTTGGCTGGTCGACCCGTCCTTGAGTTTCACAGTGAAGGTGACTGTCGCGGTGTAGTTTCCGGGAGCCGAGAACACCCAGTTGCCGTGTTCGTGCGTACGCAACGGAATGTCGTAGGAGTCTCCGGCGTTACGGAACACGTGTTTGATGCTTCCGCCGCCCAGGCCGCCGCCACCCACGAAGACGTTGAGTTTACCGGGACCGTTGAGCGAATCGAGTCGCATGGTGACTTTCGTAGCGTTGTTGACGAGTTGCTCGTCCTGCGTGTTCCACCCCAACCATGGAACTTGTGACTCCTGAGTTTGGCCGATCATATAAATGTCAGAACCGGTCTTGCCCAAGAATCCGAATTCGGCTGGGACCTTCTTCTTCGACGCGTCCCCCAGAACGAACATCACGTCTGACGGGTTGCGCCATACGGGCGGCGAGGTACGGTCGTCTTTCACTTCCGCTGTTGCGCGCTTCCCGTTGAGGCGGGCACCAAAGTCGAAGTGACCGTCAGCCACGCGAACACGCTGACCTGCAGGAGCCTGCTGGCCGCTTCCGCCGCCTGTGCCGCCGCTGTTTCCTTGGCTTTCGCCAGTGCCGCTTTGCCCACTGGCGTCAGTACCCTGGCCAGCGGCACCAGAAGCATCGGTTGGTTCGCACACCACGGGGGCCTGAGCTGGTGCAGAGTTCTGGTTGGCAGCTGCGCCACCGCTGTGGCCAGCGTTGGCGCTCCCGCCGTTCCCCTCAGCGTCGTCCTTTGAGCTCACCGTTAGCGTGACCGGTTTAGACTCGACGCGTTCGTCACCTGACGTGTGAACGGCGCGAAACTGAACGCCATCGAACTCTTTGGTCACGGACGGAATGATGATCTGGCGCGACGATACTGCCTTCTTACCGTCCTTGTATTCCATCCACTTTTCAGACTCCGACGCTCGGGTTTCCCAGACCAATTTTCCGGCGACCTTAAGGGGTTGTCCACCGTTATCAGAGGTTTGGCTGTAGGTGGCTTCTGCACGTGCATCTTGGCCTTGGACGTATTCGTCTTGGTCCAAGGTCGTGGTGAGTGTGAAGTCGTACTGAGAGTTGTCCTCGTCGGATGGGGCTTCCGAGGTGGATGGCTCTGGTTCCTGTGGGTCCGCAGGGGCTTCAGGTTCGCCTGCTCCCACCTTCAATTCAACTTCGTTCGACCGCGTTTCCCCGGCATATACGGCACGAAATACGGTACCCGAGTCAGTAGCTTCGAGGTTTTCGATGCGGAGTTCTTTTCCTTGTGCCGCTTCAACGGGTTCCCAGTTTTCTGAACCGGGTGCTTTGCGTTCCCATGACACAAGTCCGTTTTCATCGCCGCCGTTTACTGTGGCGCTGAGGACCGCGGTGTCACCAGCCTCGTACTGATCTTTGTCAGCTCGCGCTTCGACTGTGACGCTCGGCTGTTCTGGTGCCGGCTGTCCTGGTTTGTCGCTTGGTGAGGGGGCGGGCTTATCAGTGGCTGGCACTGAAGGTGCTGTCGTTGGTCCCGAGGTGGGAGCTGGTTTCGGTGTTTGGGTTGTGGGTTGTGGCGCAGGTTTGGGCTTGTCGAGGTCTTCAAGTTCGGCTTTATTCAGGTCGCCTACAACGAAGACGTATTCTTGTTCGCCGGTGACGCGTTTGCTACCGACTACTGCGCTGGAATTAAAGACCAGTCGGTAGACACCTGGGTGAGTGAACACCCAATTAGCGTGAACGTGAGCGTTTGCGATCTGTTTATAACTGGAGTGTTTGGGGTCGGCGAGTGAGAAAATTCGGTTTGAGCCCGACCATCCGGTCTGGAATACCTCGACGTTGGCACCCTTAGGCGCTTGGGACTTCTTTTGGTTCAGCTGCATGGTGACTTTGCCGCCTTTGACATCCTTTTCAGCGATGTCTTGGGTGTTCCAGCCAGCCCAGAGGCCTCCTTGGACCTGGTTTTGTGGGATCATCCATGCTTGTTTTCCTGCCGCCTGAGTAAATTCGAAGCCTTTGTCAGGTATTTCTTGTTTGAGTTTGTCGTTGACGTGGAAGAGCAGTTCGTTGGCCGGTTCGCGGGCGTGCTCGTACTTGTCGTTGGAAGGCGCCCAGTCGACTTTGGAGAACATGTGCATTTTTCCACCACGGATGCACATGGAAACTGCGTCAGCGTGCTCAGTGGCGACAACGTTGCGTTTGCCGATTTTTGGCACGTCTCCACGAAGCCCGGTGGCGTCGGCGCCACAGACGGGTGCGGATGATGCGGTGTAGGTGTTGTCAGTTGGGGTGGCGTGGGCTCCGGTGCCCAGCACGGATGCGATGAGTGCGACAGAGGTGGCGAATCCCGCCACGGCACGACCAAGAAACTGCACAGTTTCGTCTTTCTAACTCTGGTGTGTTTTCCTCCCAAACAGTAAAAACGAAACGTCGTAGTGTCATAGCTTTATGTAAATATGCGTGCATGCGTGAGGCGCGTGACGGCAGACAAAAATCGGGGCGCAAGCGGGATGCTTGCGGCCCGCTTTTTTTGAAGGGACGGTTTCTTTTTGTTCCCGCCTGCTTCTTTCTGC
>CABTZC010000162.1 GCA_902489185.1 uncultured Brevibacterium sp.
AAAGAATCCGGAAGAGGCCAACGCAAAACTGTGGAAAACTCAATTCCGCGCACACCCACGCCACCCGAGCTCTTGGCTCGTGACTTTCCAAGTACTGCCCGCTCTATGAAGCGTCCACCACATGGTGTCGTCACCAGGTCCACGTTCGATCTTGCCACTGTCTTCATACTTAAAGCCGTGAGACTCGTTCTTGAGACAAGCGGTAAGCTCAACTACCTCAGTTGCGACACTTTCAACGAAGTAGTCCGAAAGCTCAAGTTCACCAATCATAATCTGATTGTTATCAGCGAGTTCCTCAGCAGTTTTCTCCATCGTATCGAGTCCATCGTCACTTGCGACGCTTTGAAGATCCGCGGTGTTTTTGCCTCCGTTTTTCATGACTTGTTCGGAGACGTAAAGTAGCGCTGTAGGCCGATGAGCGCTTCTTCTGCGGCGAGCATTTCTTCTGCGGTGAGGTCCAGGTCGGTGGTGTACTCGGGTACGTCGAACTTGGGGATTGGTGCTGGAGTGTAGGCGGGGGACTGTGTTTCAGTGCTGGGTTGTGACACTGCTTCCGATTGGGCTAGCGGTTGCGAACACCCGGTCAGCATCAGCGCGCCTACAGCGAAGTAGGCCAGAAATGCACGGCAGATTGATGTTGTCATTGTTCGCAGTCGGGGCCGGTGGGGTCTTCTTCACACGACTTATTGACCAGGTATTTGTGGAACCGATAGATGCGTAGTTCGGCGTTGCGTGAGGAAATGTCTGTGCTGCCTGGGATGGTCATCCACGGGCTGTTTCCGATCTTGTACATGCCGGTGTATGTCGTAGAGAGTTTGACCGTGACGTTTCCGGGTGCTTTGTATACGTTGTAAATGCGCGCCTGGTTGATGTCTGAAGGTTTGTTTCCCGGGTGTGTGGTGTGCAACGTGTTCCCGTCGCCAAAATTCCAGTGGTACTTGCGCGGAGTTGCTTTCACAGTAATGGAATAGCCCAATATTGTGTCGTTAATGTACTTGGTTGACGCATCAGCCCAGAACGCTGTTTTGCGTTGCGCGATACCCCACGAGTCACCGGGCAGGGAATTGATCACTGCTGGTGGGATCGAGTACTTCTTGAACTGTGATTCCATGAAGGTCGGCGACGGAGGAGGCGGTGGGAGTTCCGCAGGCCCCGTCGTGTCTGGTAAGTCGACAGTCGCGCAACCAAGCAATGGATTTACGTTCGGGCAGTAATCACCGTTGCCCTTACCCGACGAACCGCTCCTCCGTTTACCCGAACGCTTACCCGAATCAGACTCCGAGTTATTAGAGCCAGAGCCGTTTCCAGGGCTAGTTCCTGTTTCAGTTCGAGGCACTCTTGAGAAGGCGCAGCCAACCATCTTGCCGTTCAACCACCTGCATTTGTCTGTACTTGCAGTCGCAGGTAACGGTGTGGTCAACAGAAGTTGAATCACGACTAAGGCTGTTGTCAAAAGGACAGGGCGTAACATATCAACAGTGGTCGTAGTTTAGATTTTGACTTGAGACTTTCCACATGTTCCCGTCCAGTCTTAGATCCCATATCCACTCGATTTCATTTGTGTATCCAGACGAATCTGTCTCATCTGAAGAGTCGTTTATTCCCCACGACTCGCCAGGAAGACATGCGCTGATTGTCGAAGTGGACGGTTGCTTCTTATCAGTGTTCATTTCATGTAGATAGAAGTCTCTTGCGACTATGTTTCCGGTGAAGTTGTAGTCACCAGATTTGAAATCGTTTGCTGTCTCTTCTAGTCCATCTCTTGCGTCACCAACCGAAACTGAGTCGATGTGCAGCGTGTCTTCGCCTGCGGACTTCATGACCTGCTCTGACACGAAGATGTACCGCTGCAAGCCGATGAGTGCTTCTTCTGCGGCGAGCATTTCTTCGGCGGTGAGGTCCAGGTCGGTGGTGTACTCGGGGACTTCAAACTTAGGGATCGGTTCCGAGGCCGGGGTAGGGGATTCTTCCTGCGTGCTGGGCTGGGGTGCGGCTTCTGTTTGCGGCAGCGATTCAGAACACCCGGTCAGCACCAGCGCGCCAACCGCGCCGATGGCGAACAATCGTTGATGAACATATGCGGTCATGGTGTGCACTCCTTTGTGCGACCGGTTCCAAGATTGCCTACCAGTTTATTCCGCGCTAAAAGAATCCGGAAGAGGCCAACGCAAAACTGTGGAAAACCGGTCGATGCTCACCCAGCAAAAAACACTCAGGGGCTCACGTGCCGTAAGCAACGTGAACCCCTGAGCTCTGAGCTGTAAGCAACTAAGGTCAACTACAGCAACACATCAGCACTGTCCTAATCACACAGTCTTAAATGCGACAACCGCGTTGTGCCCACCAAACCCAAACGAGTTAGACAACGCCACAAAGTCGTCCTGAGGCAGGTCTGCGGGAGTGTCACGCACAATGTTCAGGTTGATCTCCGGATCAACTTCTTCAATGTTGATGGTCGGAGGTGCAACGCGGTGGTGCACTGCAAGTGCCGTAAAGATCGACTCAACCGCCCCAGCGCCACCAAGCAGGTGACCCGTCATCGACTTTGTCGCTGACACAAGTGCGTCATCCGCGTGCTCTCCCAGAAGCTTGTTAATCGCAACCGATTCAGGCACATCACCCACCGGCGTCGACGTTGCGTGCGCGTTGATGTGCTTCACCTGCGCCGGAGCGGCAGCCGCGCTCTCCAAAGCGGCACGCATAGCGCGAATCGATCCGGCGCCTTCAGGTTCACCAGCAGTGATGTGGTAAGCGTCGTTTGACAGACCCCAGCCTGCCACCTCGGCGTAAATCCGCGCACCGCGCGCTTCCGCACGTTCCCGGCTTTCCAACACCAGCGCGCCCGCACCTTCACCCATCACAAAGCCATCGCGGTTCACATCGTATGGACGCGAAGCAGTTTCAGGGGAGTCGTTTCGCTTTGACAGTGCACGCATGGACGAAAACGCGGACAACGTGATCGGGTGCACCGCAGACTCCGCACCACCCGCAATGATCACGTCAGCATGACCATCACGAATCAAGTCAACCGCGTGACCCAAAGATTCAGTCGACGATGCGCACGCTGAAACCAAAGTCTGCACACCCGCACGCGCCTTAAACTCCATACCCAGAGCGGCAGCTGGACCATTGGGCATCAACATGGGCACAGTCAGCGGCATGACGCGTCGTGAACCTTCTTCACGCAACGTGTCCCACGCGTTCAGCAACGTCCACACGCCACCAATTCCGGCGGCCCACGACACGGCTAGACGTTCAGGGTCTACTTCGAGATCCTGGGCATCAGCCCACGCCTCACGGGCGGCAATCAGAGCAAGCTGGCTCGCAGGGTCCAGGCGCTTGGCTTCGACGCGAGACAGTTTTTCGGCAACCACGTCAGTATTGACGGTGGCTGCGAAGTTGACCCGAATGCCGTACTTTTCGGCCCAGTCGTTGTCAAGGGTCTTTGCGCCCGAGGTCCCGGCCAAGGCTGCGTCCCAGGTTTCCTGGGCGGTCGCACCAAGGGGGGTGACGGCACCAATTCCGGTGACGACAACAGAATTAGTCATGAAGAGTCCTCGTCGATAAATGATGAAAAGCGGGGTAGCGCCGTCACAACCGGGCTACCCCGCATAAGCATTAGGCCTGCTGAGCCTTCACAATGTAGTCAACAGCGTTCTGAACGGTAACGAGTTCTTTAACGTCATCGTCCGGAATCTTCACGCCGAACTTCTTTTCAGCGTTCACAACGATCGTCATCATGGAGATTGAGTCGATGTCGAGGTCGTCGGTGAAGGACTTGCTTGGTTCTACCGCGTCGGGAGCCAAACCAGTTTCTTCGTTAATGATCTCAGCGAGTCCAGCGAGGACTTCCTGTTCCGAGTTAGCCATTTCTTATTCCTATCTTTCTCATCCGCACTCAAAAGGCTTGAGCGCTGTATTCGATTAACCGCAACATTCGTTGCGAATGGAACGAGTATCGACGAGTGTCCCGTAGTGAATCCTATGTCACCGGGACACTGTCATGGTCGCAATTCCCTTCCCCGTGTCGAATCACGGAAGCACAATCACCTGCGCGCCAAACACCAGTCCGGCTCCAAAACCAATCTGAAGCGCGAGCTTGCCAGAGAGTTCCGGGTGTTCGCGCAACAGACGTTCGGTGGCCAGGGGGATGGACGCCGAGGAGGTGTTTCCGTTATCGGCAATGTCCCGCCCGATCTTGACGTGTTCGGGGAGTTTGAGTTGCTTGGCAAGTTCGTCGATGATGCGCATGTTCGCCTGGTGGGGAACAAATGCGCCCAAATCCGAAGCCTCGATTCCTGCTCGCTTGAGCGCTTCTTGCGCGACCTCGGCCATATCCCACACCGCCCAGCGGAACACGCTGGGACCATCCTGACGCAGTGTGGGCCACGGAGTCGACGGATCCTTCTTCATGTCCAAGAAGGAGGACGTCATGCGGATGGTGTCCCAGTTTTCCCCCTTGGATCCCCACACGGATTCCGAAATACCAGGCGTGTCTGATGCGCTCACCACGACCGCTCCAGCACCATCACCCAAGATAAAGGAAATGGAACGATCGGTGGGGTCAATGATGTCTGAAAGCTTTTCAGCGCCGATCACCAAAACGTTGTCGGCAGTGCCTGCTCGCACAAACGCGTCAGCCTGCGCAATGCCGTAGCAGTACCCTGCACACGCTGCCGAAATGTCCCACGCGGGTACCGGTCCCGTCCCCAGACGTCGGGTGAGTTCAGCTGCTGCAGACGGGGTAGCAACCGTGAACGTCACCGTTGAAACAACAATCGCACCAATATCGGCCGGTTTGAGTCCTGCATTGGCGATAGCTTCAATCGCCGCGTGTTCAGCCATGTCGACAACGCTGACATCCTCGCTCGCGTAGTGACGTGTCTTGATACCCGTGCGTTGCTGAATCCACTCATCAGACGAGTTGATGGGACCCACGATCTCGTCGTTCGTGACCGTGCGTTCTGACCGGTACCCGCCCAAACCAGAAATACGCGAAAAGCGTTGCGGCTGCGGAGTTTTAAGTGTGACCATCGCGTGTCCTTTCGTATGGGTTACGCGTGTGTCCGCACAAATTCGCGGGCACCTTCAAGATCTTCAGCAGATTTGATCGCCAGAGTTTCAACACCCTTCATGGAGCGCTTAGCAAGCCCGGTCAACGTACCACCCGGAGCCAGCTCAATGAGGCCCGTAACCCCAGCCTCAACCAGCGTAGCCTGACACAAGTCCCAACGCACAGGACTGGTCACCTGTGACACCAATGCGTCAACGTATTCGCGACCGGACTGGACGGTTTGACCATCAC
>CABTZC010000163.1 GCA_902489185.1 uncultured Brevibacterium sp.
AACGGGAGACGAAAGTCGATTTCTTCTCATGCCCTTCTTCGTGCGGCTTCAAGAACATCGCACACAGAGCCGGACTCAGCGTCAAGGCGTTCAACGCAGAGGAATGCCGAAGTCTTCACACGCCAAAAGCGCCTTCTTCACCAGCACGTCCACAATCGCTTCTTCGAAACTGGCCGCGACCTCCGCAACATTGGCATCCGGTGTTTGAGTGACATATCGCAGGGCCGCGGTCTTCAAACCAGAAAAAGAAAACGAATAGCGACGTTCCGGGTCACGCATGTCCTTTGCAGACGTGAGCCCCCGCGGGAACGCAACCGCATGCGGATCTCCAGCCACGCCACCAGTGAACGCACCAGCCGCAGCACGCGAGATATTCGGACCGCCTGGATAGTCCAAGCCCAACAGGCGCGCTGTCTTATCGAAGGCTTCACCCGCCGCGTCGTCAATCGTGGCGCCCACCAGTTTCACCCCGTGAACAATGTCGGTGATGGTGAGAATTTCGGTGTGCCCACCAGATACCAGCAACGCCACGGTGGGCAGTGTGAGCCCCGGCGAATCGGGGGCGACCATATCGACGGCCACGTGTGCCGCCAAGTGGTTGACCCCATACAGTGGCAGGCCCGTAGCAGCAGCCAATCCTTTGGCCGCAGACACTCCCACCATGAGCGCCCCGCTCAGCCCCGGCCCGGCCGTCACGGCTATCCCGTCGAGGTCGTTCACAGTCACGCCCGCGTCGTCTAGCGCCGCCTGCACAGTGGGTCCGATCGCGTTGATGTGCGCCCGGGAAGCCACCTCGGGTACCACTCCCCCGTACCGCACATGTTCGTCCATGGACGAGGCGACCGTGTTCGTCAGCAGGGTACGGCCGCGCACGATCCCCACACCGGTTTCATCGCACGAACTTTCAATCCCTAACACCAGCGGTTCGGTCACAGCTCCTCCACCGTGAGGTTCGCGTACATGCGCGCTTGGGAATCTTCGTCGATGTCCACGTTTTCCACGCCCAGTTCCGTGAGCAAGGCGCGCAGGTGCGTGTCCCACACAGGCCCAATTTCAGGAACCGTATGTGCCGCTTCCTCATACGTGGCAAACGTGTGGGTCACCGTTACACGCGTTGATTCGGGCGTTTCACCACGAACGCTCAAGCCGACTCGTCCAAACGGAAGCTCAAGTAAAAAGAACCGTTGATCTTCGCACCCGATGATTTCGCCCGTGAGCTGCTCGCCGTCAAAGTCGAAAGTCACAACGTCGTCATCGCGACTCCACGGGGCGAACCACTGGGAAGCAGAATCGGGGTCCGTCACGTAATTCCACACGGTTACGCGGTCCACGGGAACGTCCGCGCTGATCACCAAATCACAGCCGTCTTCCCATTCAGTGAGTGTGGCCTCAATGTCCATACTCACAGGCTACTACGCATAATCAGGGCGTCTGCGTCCGAATAGTAACCAGCCCGCCGATTGATCTCTTCGAACCCGCGCGAGGCGTACAAATAAATGGCGCGCTCGTTGTCGTCGCGCACGTCAAGGTACAACGCTTCGACACCTGCTTCTCGGGCCGCGTCCATGGCGACGTCCAAGAGCCGGCTGCCAACACCTCGGCGGTCACTGGCCAGCGTCAGAATGTCCCCTTGGGGGCCGGAAACTGAGAGCCCCACATACCCCAGAACCCGGCCACCGTCCCGAGCGACCCAAAACCGGTTGCCCGGGACCGCCATTTGCGACCAAAAGAACTCTTCGCTCCAAGCCTGGTTTCCAAAACTCTTCTCATCGAGGACGGCCACGGGGGCGATGTCCATCCACCGCATGCGTTCGATCATTGTCGGGGCTGAGCGTCCGGTTCACGCAAGTACAGCGGCGAAGTGTCAAGCAGCGCTCCCAGTTCCTCCGGGTTGCCTGGCTGGTCCTGGGCGCACATGCCGAGGTCGCCGGCCGTGGGTTCGAAGAACTCATCTTCCGTGCGTGCCGGGTTGCCCAGGGTTTGGGCGTAGAGAGCAAAACCTCGCCCAATCCGGGTGGCAGCCGGTGTGAGGTCGGATGGGAGGATCACGCGTGGCCCGTCGATGACGGTCACGGTAGGCCCCAAATGGTAGGTGGTTGCGTACACCTCTTTGCGGCGGGCGTCGGTGGCGACCGTGACATCGCCGGTGATTCCGTGGGCTGCCGCGCGGAACGCTAACGCGTCGTGGCTGCGCACGCCGTAGATGGGAATACCTAAACCGAGCGCATAACCAATCCCGGTGGCGATCCCAGCGCGCAAACCGGTAAAAGGCCCCGGCCCCACACCCACGATCACCCGTTGGGGTTGCACATCTTGGGTGATTTCGCGGATCGCGGGGCCTACGAATTCGGCATGTTTGCGGGCGCTGAACGTGGTGCGCTGGGCACGTACGTCCCCGTTTGAGTCCACAAGTGCCACGCTCGCTGCCGCCGAGGTGTCAATCGCCAGTGTGATCACAGCGCCTCCTGGCATGCGGTTGTCAGTTCTTCGATGCGGTCTTCCCACTGCGGGCCGTGAGCGCTCAGCGTGTAGGTGCGGGCTTCGGATTCGGGATCGGGTTCGGGCCTGTCAATGAAGATGTCCAGGTACGAGTCACTGAGCTGTTCTGCTTTGCCCCGGCCCCATTCGATGATGGTGACCATGTCGTTGAGTTCAGAGTCGAGGTCCAGATCGTCCAGCTCCATCGCGTCTTCTAAACGGTACGCGTCGACGTGGACAAGCCCCGGCCCGTCGCCCACAGCTTCGTGTTCACGCGCAATGACAAACGTAGGCGAGGTGATCCGACCACGCACGTTGAGCTCTTTCCCGATCATCTGGGTAAGAGTGGTTTTCCCTGCCCCCAGGTTTCCGGTCAGCAGAATCACGTCCCCGGCGTGCACATGAGCGACCAGCACGCGGGCAAAAATGGCTGTCTGTTCCACCGACGACGTGCGGATCACGTGTGCTCCTGTTCTACGCGCGGCACGCGAGCTCCCAAGCGGGTGACGATGTCGTAGTTGATGGTGCCCGCCCACTGTGCCCATTCGTCGACATGCGGGCCACCGTTACCCCAAATGACCACGGGGTCCCCTGGCGACACCTGCGCATCGCCAACGTCGGCGATCATCTGGTCCATGGCGATCGAGCCCACGGCTGGGAACGCTTTACCGTGGATGGCCACGTGTGCTTTTTGGGAAGCTTGGCGCGGGATTCCGTCCCCGTACCCGCCGGCAATGAGCGCAAATTTGGACGGCGCCGAGGTGGTGTACCGCAACCCGTATGAGGCACCTTGGCCGGCAGGGACGTCTTTGGCTGCGCACACGTTCGAAACCAACGTCATCGCCGGTTGGAGCCCTTCCGAATAGGTGCGGTTCTCTCCTGCGAATGGGCTGAGTCCGTACATGGCTACACCAGGACGCACAGCGTTTCCGGGCACCGGATCCATGGAGAGGGTCGCTGGCGAGTTTGCGATGTGCTCCATCAGGTTGTCGATCCCGAGTGTTGTTTTTACGGTGTCAACGTCCTGGTTGAATCGTTCAACTTGGATCCTGTTGAAGTCATTTTCCGGCTCATCTGCACACGCAAAGTGCGACATGACGCCACATACCTGCACGCCGTGGGCAGTGGACAGTTGTTCTAACACCAGTTGCAGTTGCGTTCGGTTTAGACCATTGCGCCCCAGGCCCGTGTCGACTTTGAGGTGGATACGTGCGGTTTTCCCAGTGGTGTGAGCCGCAGCGAAAATTGCTTCAAGTGCCGCCGGTGAACCCACGCCCAATTCAATTCCACGCTCAACGGGTTCTGAAAGGTCAGCATGCGGTTCATACAACCAGCACATGACCGTGTGGCCGCTCTGACCATCCTGACCGCCCTGTTGGTTAAGGTCAGCAAGAATGTCTGTGACAGCTATTGCTTCGGGGATTGTCGCGGTACCAAAGTGCGTGACCCCAGCACGGGCGAGCGCAGGCACAACTATACCCACTCCGTGCCCGTACGCATCAGCCTTGACGATTGCGACCAGTTGCTTTCCTGCCGCGCGGTCCTGCAACAGTTGCACATTGTGGACGAGTGCGCGCGTATCAATCACGGCCGTCAGCGGTGCAGACGTCATGAATCCTCCCTGTGTGAACGTGCGACTTCCAGAATAGTCTGAGCGGTTTCCACAGCACGTGTCCCAGCAGCTTCGTGATGAAGTAAAACCGCGTTCGCCGCGACAACTGCAGCACTTCGCGAACCACCCGGCTGCTCGGTTGCCATGAGGGCACCCATGATGCCAGCTAAAACGTCTCCACTGCCTGCTGTTGCCAAGCGCGCCGGCCCTACCGGTGTTGCGTGGACGGTGCCATCGGGTTCGCTGATGACGGTGCGCGCACCTTTTATCAACACACAACATCCCAGCTCAGCGGCCAAACGTCGTGCCCAGTGCGCAGGCGCTGACTCAATGTCTGCACGTGTCACGGTCCACCCGCGTGATTCGCACAGCCCTTGGGCCTCCCCGGCATGTGGGGTGAGAACCCAGTTGTCGCGTACCTCGTTCACACGTGCCAGTGCGCCTGCGTCAATCACGGCAGGCAACGAGTTCTCATACGCCTCGTCCAGAACCGCGTCGACCAGTTCATCTTTTGGCGCCCCGGGGCCCACAACCCAGGCCTGGACGCGACCCCGGCCGGTAACGACCTCGGGCACGGAATGCATGACAAGCCCATCCGCATCACCCACATACCGCACCATTCCCACACCCGTGTTCTGCGCCGACAGCGAGGTCAGCACCGCCGCACCGGGATACTGCTGTGACCCAGCTGCAACACCAAGGACGCCGCGCGAATACTTGTGGTCGGTTTCCCCTGGCACTGGCACACGTGCCGTGGTGTGCAGGTAGCCTGCCGGAGCATCCGTGCTGGACAAACCGATGTCCACGCACTCAACCTGCCCGCAATACGCAGCCGCGGGTTGCACAAACAATCCGGCCTTCAACATGCCAAAAGTCACCGTGTGAGTTGCACGCACCGCGTGCGGATCGACCTCGCCCGTTGAGGCGTTCACACCCGTGGGAGCATCGACGGCAATGCACAGCTGATCGCACGCCTCGTTTTGCCACGCAGTCAGCTGGCTCGCCAACGGTTCACGCAGCGCCCCAGATGCCCCGGTACCCAAAATCCCGTCGATAACCACATCCGCAACCCGCACGCTGTCCCACTCCGTGGTGACTCGCACACCCGCTGCCACAGCGGCAGCCAATCCTTCCTCATGCGCAGTTTGGGCGACGGTCACGGCTTGGCAACTGACACCTCGGCGGGCTAAAAAC
>CABTZC010000164.1 GCA_902489185.1 uncultured Brevibacterium sp.
AAGGTGAGGTCGGTGAGGTTCTTATCGCCGTCTTTTTCGCTACCTGCGTGTGGGGCGATGGTGAAGCTCGGAGAAGAAGGTCCGGTGACGCCTGCGGCCTTGTCGTAGGCGGTCTTAACGTCGCCAAGTTTTTCGTCAGCAGGGTTCGTACCGCCCACGCGCCACACCAGCGTGGTTGGTTTCGAGGCGGTGAAGGCGCCGTCAGCCGTCCGCGCACTTGCGTCGAAAGTGACTTCGTAGCGGCCCGGCTTGGTGAAGGTCGTGATGTTGTGGGTGTGCGTGCCCGGGTCGAGCCAAGCGGTACGTGAAACCTTGTCGTGGGAGGAGAACAAGCGAGTGACGGGCAGGTTGCCGAACGTCGAGTAGTTGAACATGTTCATTTCGCCGGGCCCGCTGAAGCCCACGAGTTCCAAAGCG
This sequence comes from uncultured Brevibacterium sp., assembly GCA_902489185.1. GTDB lineage: Bacteria > Actinomycetota > Actinomycetes > Actinomycetales > Brevibacteriaceae > Brevibacterium. Next base: position 418 of record CABTZC010000164.1, read on the forward strand.
AAGTTCTTGTCGCGGAACTGCTCAATAGGAACTCCGGTGTCAGCGCCAAAGCCTGACCAGATGGGGCTGTTACCGGGCCCGGGGACCTGTGGCGCCATGTAGAGAAGCTGGCCGTTTTTGCCAAGGAAGCCGAGGCGGTGGTCGTCTGTGACCGGGAAGATGTAGTTCTGGCTACCGTCGTCGTTGTAGCCACGGCCGACCCAGTTGGAGGTCTTGTCCAGCGGAGCAGTTTTCCCGTTGGACTGTGAGTTGATGTCGAATGTGTTCGACGCTTTGTTCCAAAAAACTTTGGGTGCGTCAATGTGTGCTTTCGTCTCGACGCTGCGATCGTCATCTGGCCCCGCGAAGGCAGGAACAGTGGCGAACGAAAAAGCAGTGATCGCAACAGCCGCGAGCGAGGCACAAGTGGCACGAAGTGCGCGCATGAACCCCTCCTTTAGTGGTAAGAAATCTCACTGACAAGAGCCAGCGAAATAACATTATTTTGACACAAGGATCCTTGCCGTATAAATAAGTTCCCACGAATGCTATGCAGGGTCGCTTATACGCCGTTCGGAGCCGCAGCTACAGCCCACTACCGAAGAGTGCCCGGCTTTTCTTTCCCCTAAGAGGTGACTTCACTAGAGGGGTTGGAAGGTCGTGTAAGTAGCCAAACGCACGGCGTAGGGGCAGCTACGGGCCGAGGTGGTTAGGGCCAATTGCGGCGTTCATGGAACTGGAATGCCCAAGGGGCGGACCTGAGCGTATTAAAACAGTGAGGCCATAGGAAAATTACGTTGATCAAACTAGTTTTCTCTAGCACTTGAGGTCCGAATGACATATTCCTTCCCGCCACAGCCGACCCCGCAGACACCGTGGCAACCCACCACCTTCCAACACGGATATCAGCAACCGCCAACTCAGAAGCGGAAATCCTATACTTTCTTGTGGTGGATTGGTGGCGGGTTTCTCGCCTTGATACTAGTGCTCGTTCTCATCGCCGGTGCGCTTTTCATGTCGCTTCAGCCAACCCAGCTTGAATCAGCCGCCGAAAGGTGTGGTGTTTCATCGACGTCCCTAGGTGACAACGGAAACACGCTGTCCCTACATTACGAAGTCGTAAATAATACTATTGACTTCGCTGAACTTGACTGCGTACTTGGAGAACTTGATTTCCCTGATTATGCGCGTAACCAGTTAGGCTCGACGCGAGCTCTCGACGGTATGCAAACAGCTACGTGGAACGGAATTACCGCACACTGGAATTATGACAAGACAAACGGACTGTCGATGACATTCACACTAAAGTAACGGCACATCTAGGTGGCGGGCTTGTCTGTGATACGTAGATCTGCCCACCGAGGCAATTGCGAGCACAAGCGTTCGGCTACAGTCCACGAACCGGACTGTAGCCGAACGAATTTCGTCGCCCCAACTACTTCTTCAACGTGAGCTTAGGCAGCGACTTCACGATCTTCACCGTCTCCACACTCACATGGGTGACCTTCTTGATGAGGTCCACAATGTAGCGCGGGTTCCCGTGCTCCAGTCCCCAATCATTGGGGTCGTTGACAATGCCGGAAGCCTTGTCCGTCTTCACCTGATAGCGATCCAGAATCCACTCCAACGCCGAACGTGAGCCGAGCATGTATTCGTGAGCCTCATCCGGGATACCCGTCAACGTGATGTTGTCGTTCACCACGATCTGCGTTTTATCCGGTGTACGAGCCTTCCCACCCCAGCGCAGTTTCTGCACACGATAGAAGGCCGGGTCGCCAGCATCACCGAACGCCGTTTCTTCACCGAGTGGGTAATCCGGCTGTTCCTCATAGCGGATATGCAGTTCCAACAGCTGCTCACCAGCCTCGACGAATTTCCGGAAATCATCCGCGGTATCCGGCAATGGAATCCTGGGCAGCTGGCGTTTAAGGTCCGCCGCATAGGTGGTTCGGTACTGCTCCGAATGAAGCAGAGCATAGATGCTTGCGAAGATATCGTCCTTTGTGACCTGAGCACCGAACGCCTCTTGATAGCGGGCAAGTGCGTCATCGGAAAGGTTGTCGATGCGCCTATAGCCGTTGACGACGGTGTCACTCGAAACGCGGCCATCGTTCAGATCGAACGTCCCTTGCGGGTCGCTAGAGCCTGACGAGTCATCCAGCTTTTCGTACGTGTACCGCGAGAAGAATTGGCCGCCTTTGCCGAAAAGGTCCAAACAGGGGATCAGGTCAGTGGCAAGCAACACGAAAGGCTGCATGGGGTTGATCCCATGGAGGTAGAACCCGTAGTTCTCGATCCCCGCTTCCGGAAACATGCGGGGCAGTTGATAAACCCTGTCGTTTAGTTCACGCGCAAAGTATGCCATTTGCATTTGAAATGGGCGATACATGCTCCGACGCACCTTCAGGGGCTCAAAATTATGAACCTTTTGGTTAGCGAGGTCTCTAAAAAGATTGTCGCTCCAACTGATCTTGGTCGAGTCAAATTCCGCGAAATTTTTAGCCTCGGCTATGCGGTCCTTGGCGGTGGTTCCTGTTGGTTGGAACTCATTGCACTGCTCGTTATAGAACGCGATAGTCCTCTTGATATTCAACTGCAACTTCGCTTGAGAAAAGCTGTAACACCATGCATCGCGGGAAGTTGATAAGCCACCGCTGTGTTCTGTGAACACCGGGACGATGCTAATAGCTTTCTTAGCTCCGATCGGTGAATAGGTGTCGAAACTAGTCGAAGACTGGTTGATCCACTCGCCACGCTCGCTAGGTTCAATTTCCGACCATTCGATGGTGTCAATATCTGACGACTCAACGATTTCCAGTTTTTCTTCGCGGCTCAGATAATCGCCAATTTCGCGGTAGTGGAGAACACAGCCACCTTGGTGGGCAGGGTCTTTCACGGCCAGCATGACAGCTACAGTTGCACGGCTACCAGAGTCGAAGATCTTGCCGCCTTCTTTTCGTGACTGCTCGCCGGACGTGCGCTGGTTACCTCGCAAGTTGTACACATACAGGTGGTCAAATTCTTCGACGAGACTCTTGCGCAGGCCATCGGCTGAGTTCGAATCGATGTAACCACCATTGGTGACATACGCCAGGACACCCTTGTCACCCAAACGGTTAGTGCCCCAGCGAATAGCTCGGATATAAGAGTCGTACAGGCTGTTGACGTTCCCGCCCTTGGTCATTCGTTTGGCAACGTAGGTGTCGCGGATTCGGCTATCGAGTGTCGGATACGTCTGGTTCGCGTTGTTGTCGTTCGCACTGGTCTGGCCGGCCGAATAGGGCGGGTTGCCGATAATCACCTGAATGGGGTTGTTGAGCTGACGCACCGCACGGTCGTTGTTCTGCGTGAACATCTTTGTGTCCAGGGTGTCGCCGTCTTCAGTCATCTGGAAGGTATCTGCAAGGACGATTCCCTCAAACGGCGCGTACTCACCTCCCACAACACCGTGGTACGTGGCCTCGATGTTGATCGCTGCCACGTAGTACGCCAACAGCATGATTTCGTTGGCGTGCAGTTCATTTGTGTACTTACGAGCAAGGTCATGCGGGCTGATGATGCCCGACTGGATGAGCCGCACAATGAATGTGCCCGTTCCCGTGAACGGATCCAGCACGTGAACACCCTCGTCGGTCAGCCCCTTGCCAAAGTGCTTCTTTGACAGCTGATCCACTGACCGCAAAATGAAGTCCACAACCTCAACCGGGGTGTAGACAATACCCAGTGCTTCGGCCTGCTTAGGGAACGCCTTCTTGAAGAAGTTCTCGTACAGCTCCGTAATGATCCGCTGTTTGCCAGAGGCATTGTCGATGCCCTCGGCACGACGGGCGACCGACGCATAGAATCCGTCAAGCTCATGGGTTTCAGCACGCAGGTTATTGCCCTCCAACACCTGCACCATGGAATCCATCACCTGGCTCACAGGGTTGTGAGCCGCAAAGTCATAACCCTCAAACAGTGCGTCGAACACGGGTTTGGTGATGATGTGCTGGGACAGCATGGACACCGCATCAACGTCGGTGACCCCGTCATTGAGGTTCGCCCGCAGTGCCTTAACGAACTGCGCGAACTCGCGCTCCACCTCGGCGGTGGGGTCATCAAAGACCAACGAGCTAATACGGTCAGTGTGCGCCTGAGCGATCTTGGCGATCTCACCCGACCAGTTCTCCCAATACTCACGGTCCCCGACCTTCTCCACGATCTTGGCGTAGATCGAGTCATTCCAGTCTTCAAGCCCAGGGAACTCGAGCGCGAGCTCCCCTTGTGCGTACACATCTGGGTCGACAACGACGACCCTCCCGTCGTCGTCAACCGCGACCGTGTCGACCTCGATCTTGGAGTCGCGGTTCTGTTGCAGGTCGATCTTGTTGATGATCGCTTCAAAGCGGTCATCGTGCGAGCGCAAAGCGTTGAGCACCGACCAGATGACCTTGTAGCGCTTGTTGTCTTTGAGCGCCTGTTCGGGGGTCATGCCCGCGGGGATCGTGACCGGCAGAATGATGTAGCCGTAGTCCTTGCCCTGCGCGCGGCGCATGACACGGCCAACCGACTGCACAACGTCAACCTGGGAATTGCGCGGGCTGAAGAACCCAACTGCGTCGAGCGTGGGAACATCGACACCTTCAGACAAGCAACGCGCGTTCATCAGCACACGAGCTTCCCTGGGATCTTCAGGGCTTTCAGCCAACCAGCGCAGGTGGCTGTTGCGCACAGCAACGTTCATGCTTCCGTCGACGTGCTCAGATTTGATGGTGAGGTCCGCGGCGTTCGCTTCGCTACCTTCAGCGAGTTCTTGTGAGACCAGTTCCAGTGAGCGTGAGATCTTCTGCGATTCGCGGATGTTTGAGGCGAAACCTACCGCGCG
>CABTZC010000165.1 GCA_902489185.1 uncultured Brevibacterium sp.
ATCGCGAAGATCAAGCACCCCAGCCATACGATGTCGGCCGCAATAAACAGGATCCAAAAACCTGCTTCCTTGCCGGATGTACCCGACTCCTTGAGCGAAAAGAACACTTGAACAAACGCAAGGGAACACACGTTCAAGGTGAACAGGTTAGCCCATCGGGGTGCTGCACACAGAGCGCAAATCAGTGCGAATGCAAGAAACAGAGAGCCGAACCCAATGAGCAGACGTTGGTCACCTTCCGATAGCCTTGCTCCAGCCTGCCACGGAAGCCAGTGGGTAAGAACAACGGGAATGATAAAAACAATTGGACCAATTGCGGCAAGGAGTTTTCCAAGAGTGTTAAACGCCAGATCGCTTCGCCCTTCGAACGCTTGACGCGGAGGTTGCACCTGGAGTTCCTGTCCCAAGCGCCCAAATGACACTACGAGAGCCCAGACTCCCAACACGAGAGTCCCCAGCCCCACGCCGAAGAGCGCCGCTAACAGACCGATCCACCACGAGAAACCAATAATCCGTGCAAGCTGAATGCCCACAACGGGACTCACGACGAGGTGAGTAATCAATAACGCGAACTCAAACGGAGAACTGAAAATCATGGTCTTACCTTGCTCCCATTGCCCACTGAAGCGGGTCGAGTACTCTAAACGGCGCAATTCCCAAACTTGAAACTTGTTCCCCTACCGGAGCATATCCCAGCGCTGAAATTGCGAAGAACCTGTGCGGGATCTGTTGACCAGTGTGCGGGTTTTCAATCTTGTTCACAATCTCGTCTGCCCCCATTCGCAAGAGCAAGCTCTTGACTTCCTGGTGAAGCAACATCTGATCGGCTTCTGGGTCGTCTGAGTCCAGACGTTCGCGCATCATCGCAGACCCGCGGTTGGCCATGACACGGCTCCAATCCTGGTCGTCAATGTCGGCCAGAGTCTGCATGACGTCAAACTTCGAGAGCGCGATTCCCACGCGTGGTACGGGCTGAGTTGTGCCAATCCTTCGTTGCAGATTGTCAAGCACCTGAACTGGACTACCTGAGGAACGTGCTTGCGTGGGCACCAAGTCGTTGAGCCGCCTAGCAATCGCGTCGACCGACAACGGATCAAACATGAACAAGATGACATCAGCGCGCTTCATGAAATCCAAGTGACCGTCATTCTCTGGCGGGTTCTCTAACTCTTCGCCTGCCACATCGCGCAATACCAACAGTTGCCGGCCGTTTTGGTGGTTGCCTCCCACACTAAAGACCAGCGGATCGAGTTGATAGGCCTGACCCGTGTCGGCTCGGACAGTCGCTCCCATCAACCCCATCTGCTCAAACAGAGGACGTTCGTAATACGTCTGGTAGTTCTCATCCGTGGTGTCGTTATACATTTGCAAACTGGTTCCGCTGTTCAGAAGCTCCCGTTTCAGCTCCTTGATCGCAGTTGCAATGTACAAACTTTTTCCCGACGCACGTGCCCCGCACATCGCAACGACTGTGACGTTCGCAAACCGCCAACCAGGTGCTAGCGGGTTGTGACAAATCGGGCAAAGTTCTTCACCCAGCCGTACAGACTGCGGCAATCCCCCACTTGCAACGATTTCACTGAGCGCAGCATCAGCGTTGGGTTGAACATACATGTTGTCCACGACGTCCGCGTCCAGGTCGAGCGTGGCTTCAATACGGACTTCACGCCCTAAGAAGTACGACGCGTTGTTGTCGACAACTGGCGCGCTTCCTGTGTTTTCTAACGCCCACGTGTACGTATCGTAGGGAACGTCATATAGACAAACTGCACACTTCGCCACATTAACTCCTTTGGGAAAGTGCCTGGACAAACTGAGAGAGTGCGGCTGAGCGGCTAGCTTCAGGCATATTCGCCAAAGCGTGCGTATCAACGTGAGTAGCCGGGACAGGAATCTCTACGCCCCGTGTCTCAACAGCCCACGCTTCACGGGACATGAGAACCACCAGTTTCACTTCGACCCCACAGGATCCTAAGCGTTCAAAATCGATGGGAAGCGAATCACTTACATAGATCACCAGCGCATCTTGAGGCAAAGTTGAGATAAACGCTTCGGAAGTGATGACAGAAGATGAACGCAATGGTGCACTCTGAAGTTCATTCACCATTCGCTGTGGCAGTTCAGCCAGTTCGACTCCCCCAACAGGAACGTACCGGTCAGACACCAAGGCCCCCGAAACGTTGCTCTCCGACGTTATCTGAGAGGCATAGCCGATGATATGTTCAAGGGTCTCTTGCACATCCGTCGAATCCAACGTGTGCGCTGATGCCGAGGCATCCAGAGCAATCACCACTGGACGGGCCGCCCCGTCAATATTGCCAAGTTGCCGGCGCGCTTCAACCCGAACGGCCTCGGCGGAAGATGACAAATCCTGCGCAACGGTAGACACCGCGGGTAATTCGACCCGCAACGAACCACCGTCTGCGTTGAACTGCAAAATGTTGACGCTACGCAAACCTGACGGGTCGATTCCTTCAGATAGACGCACTTCGTCTTCGTCGGTGTAGTCGGTTGCATCGACCTTGACGTTTGCAAAGATTGAGGACCCACGCGGGAATTCTTGCCCACCGGACTGCACAGAAACAGTGAAATCGTCAGGCGGTTCAGGAATGATGACGAAACCTGGCGCAGGCGCAACAAAGTCGATCGCCGCGCCTGAACTATCGACCACGTTGATCGTGTCAGACTGACTGGGCAGTGTTACCGACAGGGTCAAGCGGGACCGGTTCACACTTACAGAAGCGCCTCGGTTCAGCATAAAAACAGTCATCGCTGGTCCTCCTGCCGTTGTAATGACTTCAGGGTGTTCTTCACGTCAATTCCCATCCCAAACATGCTGAGTTTTCCGCCTCTGTCTGTAATGAAGTTCTTCGCACTTTCTTGCACGTCTTCCGTGTAGAGGTCATCGGCAATCGGTTCGCACACCAACGAGATGATGCGTCGGGTGCCGTGTCGCATATCCACGACGCGTAAAGTAGCCGGTGGCATAACCTCTTGCACCTTTTGATCCGTGATCGCAAGGACCACCAGATCTTCCGGTTTCAGGTCCGGGTGTGCACTCTGCATGACGCGTAAGACACAGGCGGGGTCCACGTTTACGGATACGATGTCGTCTACATTCACCGATTTAACCGACTCGTGTGCGTCAAGCCTGTACGAATCAGGGAAAAGTGTTGCAGCTAGCTGGTACGCGTAGAGATACGAACTCAGCGCTGGCTTGTGGTGTCGTTTCCAATCGCCGAGGTCGTACGTCACGGCCATGAGTGTGGCAGAGTCGATTTCTCGAGTGTGATGGTATGCGTCGAGCAACAAGCACGGATACCACACGCGACGGCTGGCCGACTCGTCAGCGACGAGGTGTTCACACAAATTTTTCAATTCTGGTGACCATTCGTGCGCGTTGATCAGCGCCAGTACCGTATCTGTGTCAAAGAGTTGCGGCGCCAGGTGGAAACATTCGGTTGCGATCTCGATGGGCAGCGAAACCATGTGCTTGAGCATCCACGTTGGTTGCTTTTCCGGTGGCAAGCTCTGCACGTACCGGATGAGTGGCAGTGCCAGTTGCGGCTGGGCGTCAAGGGTCAGTGCAGTCAGTTGCGCGGTCAATGGTGTAAACGTGTTGGTGTACACACGTTCCTTTACTGGCTGCGGCAGTCCATTATTCACCAATGCTCGTGCAAGTGGCGCAGATACGGCCAGCGTTTCTGAAAGTGGCCGTGCCTGCTGTGTATCACCGTTCGCGGTGGTGTGCGCCACGTTTTGCTGGCTTCCGCCTCGTTCACCCGGTGGCGCCCACTGGCTGTCGGGTTTAGGTGGCCGCACGCGTGCAGGTTCAGGTGATTGGGCAGGTGGCACGGGCGGTGGCGCAGAGGGGCGTGCGGGTACTGCCGGGGGCGGTGCCGTAGGTCGGGGTGGAGGCGCGGCTGGACGGGGAGGAACCGCCGAGGTGGTTTCCGGGTTTTCTGGGATGTGGACGTTTTCGTTTTCAAGAAGCGCGAAGGAAAACGCGTCGATAGCGCGAGCGTCAAGTTCTACGTTTTTGTCATACTCCTGCGAAACTTGGGGAAGTTGAGCAATGAGGTGGATGAGTCGCTCTGAGAGTTGCGGGTTCGAGTCAAAGTCTGCGAGACCCGCTACGCATAGCATCTCAGCAACCGCAAAAGAGGATTCGGTCACCTGATCGTGTTCTTGTTCGACACGACTGACAGCGTGAGCAACGACCTCGGCGTCATTCACTAACTCTGGGGCGCACACAACCTGCGATGGGTGCGGAACGTGTGTGTTCCCGTCCAAGGTGGCAATCAGGGCGGCCCGTTGCGCAACAAGTCGTTCCGTACTGTTCGCGTCATGCGGATATTCGTCGACAATCGCCCACGGGTCGGAGCTACCGTTCACGCGCTTAACCACGTCTTGGCTCACTCGGGTAAACAGCGTGTGGATTGTTCGCGCCGAGGCAGGGAAACTCTGGGTCGCAATGTCGAGTGCCTGGTCGGCTATACCCTGGTCCAACGACCCTGGTTCCGTGGCCAGGAGTGCTGCTAAAGCCCATACCGGCTGCACTTTTTCGTGTGGCTGAACGGGAGCCCACTGGTCCATGCCGGTCAAGGCTTCGAGCCTACCGGCAAGTTCTTGTGGTTGAGCAATGCACGCGCGGATGAACGTTGAGAACGCCGTCACCGGAATTGCGCGACTTTGTCCGAGCACATGCTGATCGCCTTCGATGCGCGGAATGTCACCGTCACAGATGACGTACGCATTGTCCATGCGTTGCACGTCTTCGCGGTCGCATTCGGGCACAGCCACGATGTGCATGCCACTGTGAAGCTCACGGGCACGTTCGTACACTGAGAAGTTTAGGGTCCGCGCAAGCGACGGGCTCATGAGGTACTGCACCGCCATCATGACGATCGCGCTCCAGTCCTGCCTGTCGCTGACCAGTACCACAACCCCCGTGTCCCGGGCGTTCATGAGAGCATCGGCAGCGGCCAGGATCGGCGATGTGCGCTCGGTGTTCTTCGCATTTCTTGCATCTGATGGCGTGCTGCACGTACAGCTTCGCTCCGAAGCCGGTGGCAGGCATTATTTTATAGACACCAATGCAAAGGGGGACGGCAAGTGAGATACAGAATATTTACATGGGCGGACATAACGGCATGCATAATAGTGATAGCGGTGCTGCTTTTCGTATTTATATATCCGTATTGCTTGAGCAGGGATTATTATGAACTGTTTTATGAAGATCGGAAGAGCACAC
>CABTZC010000166.1 GCA_902489185.1 uncultured Brevibacterium sp.
TACTGTACCGAATGTGACACATGCGCCTGCGAGCGAGGCACAAGATCACGATGAGTGAGTACATTTATTCTGAAACAACCAGCCACATGCAGGATCAGAGCCGCCATGAAATTTCTCGCGTTCATTTTCCTTATTGCGCTCATCATCGGCGCAGTGATTTACATCGTGTCCACTGTCAAAAAGGCGCAACGCCGCGGGGAAACATACGGGGAAACTCAACGGACACCTCGGGACCCCTTTGCCACCGACCAAGACACAACCGGCGACCCGTTCAAAATCCGGGCCGGGGACATGCTCCAGTTCGGTGATGACAAGTATTTTGTTCGCGGTTCCATCCACTTCACCGAGGGTGTGTACACCTGGCATGAACACTTCTTTCAGGCGGATGCAAACGCTACACGGCGGTGGCTGTCGGTCGAAGCTGACCCCGATCTTCAAATGGCGCTGTGGCAGGACGCGCCTGGTCTGAGCGCACAAGCTGGTGCGTCAGTGGTGACGTACAACAATATGCAGTTCCGGCTTGACGAATCGGGGCAGGCGAACTTCAGAACAGAAGGAACCACGGGTCTGCCGGAATCTGGAGTTGCGCAGTATGCCGACTACGAATCGGACGACGGGACGCTCTTGAGCTTTGAGCGGTTTGGTAACGGGGCGTGGGAAGCGAGCATTGGACGGCCGCTGCCACGCGGAAGCTTCACCATTTACCCGGGGTCCTGACATGACAGTGACAGGTGTGGTGACGGGCCGGGTAGCGGGCAAGGCAACCGGCATACACACGGCCCCCGCCCATATTGACTTCGTTGACACCAGGGCCGACCAGCTGGTGTATTCGCTTGATGAACCCAGGATCACGCCCGTGCTGGCCCGCGACTTCACGTTTACCCACGCGGGTGTGCCACTGGAGGTTGAACTCGCCGTGCTGGGGTGTTCACACCAAGTGACGGTGCGGAGTGCTGGGCGTGAATGGGTGCGCGAAACCCTGGCATGCCTGCCTGGCCGAGAGCCATGGGTGCCAGCAAACGACTCCTGCGCGGTTGCCCACGGTGGCCAGCTCACCTTCGACTCCACTGTTGTGAAGCCGGCAGACTTCCTGCGCGAGGTCGACCGGATCGAAAGCCAACTCGCGGACTCTCCCGCCCAGTGCAGTGTGCAGTTTCCTGGTCAGCCTGGCGCAGTTACGGCTCTGACATGCACCACGAACCGCAATGGGGTCGTATGGCGCACGTGGCACTGCTACCCGCAAAGTGGCGAAGTAGTGAAAACGCGGTCCGTTCTAAGCGTTGACACGCTGCTGTTCCGGGACCGCAATCAGGGAAGCGAGCACGTGCGATGAACTTTCTTTACCGTCTGCTACCCGACTACCTCAACCGACAGGAAAAGAAGGGCATCTGGATTTCTGTCCTCGTGATTGTGGTGGCCGCATATGTTGCCGTTGGGGTCATTTTTACGCCTGGAACCGACCCAAACCAGTGCGGCGACTACACGTTGAAAAACGGAAGCTACATCTACACCGAAGGCCGCGGCGACTACGACAGAGAAGGCACCAGCTATTTTTACGTCGGATGTAAGAAGTCGCGTGGCGGGTGGTTCTTTGGGTTCCCCGGTTCGGGATCCGGGTACCGAGGTGGTGGTCCGGGGACCGGCAAATAAGGGGAGAAGGACCCAGCCCGAGGTTAAAGGAACTGTAACTAAAGAGATTGAGGAACTATGGTAATTGACTTACTCCGCGACAGTGCGAGCGTGGCGATGTACGCGGTGATTGGGTTGCTACTGATGATGGCGGGATTCTTCATCGTTGATCTGCTGACTCCGGGTAAGCTGCGAACACTGCTGTGGGAAGAGCGCTCGAAGAACGCAGCCCTGCTTGTGGGGTCAAAAGCGCTGGGCGTGTCCATCATTGTGTGTGCAGCGATTTACGCAAGCGCCCACGACCTGCTTGCGGGCCTGGTCTCAACGCTGATGTACGGGGTTATGGGCATCGTCGTGATGGCAGTGAGCTTCCTGTTGATCGACCTGTTCACGCCGGGCAAATTGGGTGACCTTGTGCACGACCCTGAACTTCACCCTGCCACGTGGGTGTCAGCGGCAACCCACCTCGGGGTGGCGCTCATTATTAGCGTGGCGCTTTTGTGACTACTGAACGGCCGCAGTCTCCCGAACCTACTTTCCCACCCATCGCAGTAAAACCGGGCTGGGCGCGGTTCACGGTTCTCTTTGCGGTGTTTCTATGTGCCGCATGCGGCATGGTGTACGAACTTGCGCTCATCGCGTTAGGTTCGTACCTGCTGGGTAACACCATTGTGCAAGCGTCCATTGTCCTTTCCGTGATGGTGTTCGCAATGGGTGTGGGTTCGGTTGCTACAAAACGCCTGGTCAGGTGGGCGGCAGTGTCGTTTGCTCTCATCGAGGTCCTGCTCAGCGTTATTGGCGGGCTGAGCGTGCTCCTGCTGTACATGGCGTTCGCCTACATGGACCTATACATGGTGGCGCTGGTGGTGTGTGCGTTCATTATTGGCACGCTGATTGGTGCAGAAATCCCGTTGCTCATGGAACTGGTCCAGTCCATTCGCAAACAACGCGCATCGAGTGCCGTGGCGGATCTGTTCGCCGCGGATTATGTGGGTGGCCTGTTGGGTGGGCTGGCGTTCCCGTTCCTGCTTCTCCCGCTGTTGGGATTGGTGCGCGGCACCATTGTGATCGGTGCGATTAATGCGCTGACGGGTGTGGTGGTAGTCCTGTGGCTGTTTAGGCGTGCCCTTGTGCGGCGTGCCAAAGTTGCGGTCTCAGTCTGCCTGGTGGTGGCGTTAGGTTTTCTGACGGTTGCGTGGGCGTTGGCGGACACGATCGAGGTGTCTGCGCGGCAAAGACTCTACCGGGATCCGATCGTGGCGGCGGAGCGAAGCGACTATCAAGAGATCGTGGTGACAAAGAACCCGCGCACATCCGACACCCGGCTATTTCTCAACGGTGATCTGCAGTTCGCGTCCTTGGATGAACACCGGTATCACGAATCTTTGGTGCACCCGGTGATGAACGGGAAGCACGCAAAGGTGCTCATCTTGGGTGGTGGCGATGGACTGGCTGCCCGGGAAGTGCTCAAGTATCCCGAGGTGGATTCGGTGACGCTGGTCGATCTGGACCCCGCTGTCACAGATTTGGCTAAGAGCGATGAGCGTCTGCGCACGTTCAACCAGGACGCGCTCAACGATCCGCGGGTGAAGGTGACCAATGCGGACGCGTTTTCGTGGGTGCGCACCGGGCCGCCGCGTGAGTTTGATGCGGTGATCGTTGACCTGCCCGACCCGGACGACGTGCCTACCGCCAAGTTGTACACGATCGAGTTTTACGACCTGGTTTCACACGTCATGGCGTCTGGGGCTCGTATGGTGGTGCAGGCCGGGTCGCCGTACTTCGCGCCTGAAGCGTACTGGGGGATAGGGGAGTCTGTTGCCCAGGCTGGGTTCGCGACGACGCCGTACCACGTGGATGTGCCCAGTTTTGGGGACTGGGGGTATTTCTTGGCCGCTAAGGGTACCGCCCCGGAAGTGAAGGTCAGTGACGCGGTTGCCCCTCGGCTTTCGTTCATGACGCCCGAGGTGGCCCGCACTTCCGTTGTCTTCCCACCTGACCGCGACCGCGGGTCGGTGAACAACGTGGAAGCGTCTACTCTTCTTCACCCAAAGGTGCTGGACGCGGAGCGCCGAGGCTGGGTGGGGTACTGAAGTTTGACGAGCTGAAGCCACCCCACTAGAATCTGTCTGGTTGCCTCCTTAGCTCAGTCGGCAGAGCGTTTCACTCGTAATGAAAAGGTCGTCGGTTCGATTCCGACAGGGGGCTCTCTTCTTACCTACGATGCCCGGTAAGCACTAGCGTCGTTGCCAGGCCAAAAATAGCTGCGAGCGTTGCAAGCGCAGCTACTCCGATGCTCCCCGGAATAGCTTCCACCATTATTTGACAGTACAGATACTCTGTTCCTAACAAATTCCTCACGCTCGTTGCTCACCACCAGGCAGGGTCTAAAAATGAACAAAGATTATGCTGTCGGTTTTGACGTCGGTGATAGGTCGGTCGGCGTCGCATTTGTGGAGTTCGACGGAGATGTTCCAGTCAAGTTATTGCGGGCCGTAGCATATCGCCACGACGGTGGAATAGACCCTACAACAAACAAGACGCCACAAAGTAGAAAAGCAACTGCGGGAGTGGCACGGCGCGTTCGTCGCATGCGAAAAGAAAGGCGTCGGCGTCTTAACGAACTAGATAAGTTTTTACGACAAGCGGGATATCCAGTTGAGGGTGACGACCGTGGTGAGACTTACGAGCCATGGAATGCGCGGGCAAACTGTGTAACAGGCTTCATAGAAGATGAAGCGCAAAGAAAGTTAGAGCTATCCCGTGCAATCCGTCATATGGCACGCCACCGGGGATGGAGAAACCCATGGCACACAGTTGCCCAAGAGTTGAGGGAAGAAGTTCCGTCATCTCAACATCAGAAAAATGTAGCGAATGCACAAGGGATTTTTCCTGGTGAACTCGACGCCAATGCCACCGTTGGCCAGTTGGGGGCGGTTTCAGGAAAATACAACCGGCTCCTACGGCCACGAACGAACGAGAAAGCCAAAGAAAGTGGCATAATCCCAGTTCTTAGCTACAAAGTTTTGCAGTGCGACCAGCTCGACGAGCTTCAGCGAATCTGCAGAATGCAACGCGTGGGCGAAAACTTCGAGTCCGAACTTCTTGAACTGGTTTTCGGTCAGAAGCGGCCCGTTGTTCGGGCTGAAAACATTGGCCGTGATGAGCTTCCTGGTATGAACGGCCACCCACGAGCGCCTCGGTCGAGTCTAGAGTTCCAAGAGTTCCGCATTCGTGACTCGATTGCAAACTTGCGAGTTAAATCTTGCCGTCGCGACCGCAAGGGTGTTGGCTTGGCAAGCGAAGTTGTTAATGATGTGGTCGAGTATCTACTCGAATGGCGTGAACCTGATGACCCTACATGGGCAGAAGTTGCCGAGCTTATCGGAATTGATCCCGACCTTTTGGTAGCCCCGGTTTTTGATGATGTCAGGCGAATGTCCGCACCAGTTGATCGGACATCGAGGTTGTTGGAAAAGACGTTGTCGAAGAAAGCCTTCAAGCCTGTACGTGAATGGTGGAACAACACTTCGTTCGACCAGAAATCAATGCTGGTGGCCCTCATTTCGGACCCGACCGACCACCACGAA
>CABTZC010000167.1 GCA_902489185.1 uncultured Brevibacterium sp.
CCCTTGGGATACAACGAATCCACTCCCCCAGCCATAAACGCCACAGTCGCAGGCCCATTCGCACCCCGCATCGCACCTTCGTGTGCCGCCGAATCAATCCCATACGCCCCACCAGACACAACCGCGAACCCGTCCCGGGCCAACTCAAACCCCAACGACCTCGCCACGCTCACCCCGTAGTCAGACGGCGCCCGCGCCCCCACAAGCGCAATCGCCTTTGATGCCATCACCTTCAACGACCCAGCACCACGCACCCATACACCCAACGGACGTTCATCACCCAGATCATCCAGCGCAGGCGCCCACTCGCTACCACCTCGGACAATGAGCCTGCACCCCAACTTACCCATCACCCGCACATCCCTAGCCGCATCGAGCATGTTCACCCGCGCAGACCACCGCTCAACAGCCGTCGCAAAATCAGCAGAAGACACCTCGACACCGGCATCGTGCAACGCCCTCACCACCCGAGACTCCGCGACCTCTCCCCGTACACACGCCAACACCTCTTCAGGCCCCACCACGTCCACGCACATGCTCAATAACCGGTCCCCCGGCTCGGACAGACGCATGACATCGGCCATCGCCAAAACCACATCATCCACAACGCTCACCCTTCCCTGGTCCGTAACGTGTACGCGTGCGCTAGATCATCACCCGTTGGGCGTTCCCGGCCGCCCAAGTCCGCCACCGTCGTTGCAATCCGCACAATCCGGTCATAGCCCCGCATGGTCAGATCACCTCGGTCCATTGCCGAGTCCAACGGCGCAGTTTCCTGGGGCGTAAACGCAAACAAGGCACGCAACCAACTGCCAGGCGCACGCGCATTCGTCGACCACGCCTGACCCTCATACCTACTGGCCTGGATGCGTCTGGCCTCAGCCACCCGAACTGCCACATCCGCAGTACATTCCCGCACCTCGCGGACATGAACATCTGCAGCGGACAGCGGCAACATATCCATCTGAATGTCAATCCGGTCCAACAGTGGCCCCGACAACCGATCCCGGTACCGCCTCTTGGCAATCGGCGTACACCGGCACGCCTTCCCATCGCCCACCGCCGAACCACATGGACACGGATTCGCCGCCAGTACCAACTGAAATTCCGCCGGCAACGTCACCGTCCCCCACGCCCTGCCAATCTCACACCGGCTGTTCTCCAACGGCTGCCGCAGCGCCTCAAGCACGTCGCGGTGAAACTCCGGGGCCTCGTCCATGAAAAGCACGCCCCGGTGTGCGCGCGAAAACACGCCTATCGAGGTGGGTTTGGATCCGCCCACCATGGCCGCCGAGGTCGTTGAATGGTGCGGAGCTTCAAACGGTGGCGTTGTGTCCAGTCCGACTTCCGGATTTAACGTTCCGTCGATGGATCGCAGCGAGAAGGTTTCGATGGCCTGCTCTTCACTCAGCGCTGGCAAAAGTCCCGGCAAGCAACCCGCGAGCATGGTTTTACCCGCACCTGGTGACCCGATCATAAGAATGTGGTGGCCACCTGCGGCCGCAACTTCGAGCGCGTACCGTGCTTCGTCCTGGCCTTGAACCTCGGATAAGTCGTTTACGGACAGCGGTTTCCCCGCCTTGGTCGCGTGCCGTTCCACTGGCGGCAGTTGCGGGACTTGCACGTCCCCGCCAAAGTGGTTCACCACTTCGCCTAGCGAGTTAGCGGCGATCACGTTAAGACCCGTCAAC
This sequence comes from uncultured Brevibacterium sp., assembly GCA_902489185.1. Lineage (GTDB taxonomy): Bacteria > Actinomycetota > Actinomycetes > Actinomycetales > Brevibacteriaceae > Brevibacterium. The sequence continues at coordinate 1,692 of CABTZC010000167.1, forward strand.
ATCCGCGCTTCTTTTTCATTCGCCTGTGACACCACCACGGTGGTAAGCCCGGCTCGTTTAGCTGCGATGAGCGTGGGGACGACACCGTTGACGGGGTGGAGCCGTGAGTCCAAACCCAGCTCAGCGCAAAATACCACCCGGTCTGTTGCTTGTGGAATTCTGCGTTCTGCCTGGAGGATCGCCACCGCGATTCCCAGATCAAAGTTGGTCCCGTACTTCTTGACACTGGCCGGTGAAAGATTCACGGTGATGCGTTGAGCGCTCATCGCAAATCCCAGGTTCGCGACCGAGGCGCGCACGCGTTTCTTTGCCTCATTCACGGACGTATCAGGCAAACCCACTACGTCAATTCCGGGCAGACCACTGTTAATGCTGGCTTCAATGGCAATCGGGGTGCCTTGGGTTCCCCACAACGCGACCGCGGTTGATCGTCCTACATGCAAACTCATTGGGCATTCCTCACGTGGGTGAGAACAGGCTGGCCGGAGTTCCACACAATGCCGATCACATCGACACGGAACTCAGGCACCCATTCGGGTTGAGCAGATAGCCACGCAATCGCCAGCCCACGCAACGTGCGCATCTTGAAATAACTGACGTGCTCAAGCGGGTGGCCAGCACGCACAGTGTTGCGGGTTTTGACTTCGACAAAAACAACGGAGTCACCATCGCGGGCGATGATGTCGATCTCGCCTCTCCGGCACCGCCAATTGCGGTCCAGGATGTGCCACCCCAGACCTTTTAAATGGTCCGTTGCGAACTGTTCACCCAGCGCGCCAAGAGTCTGATTGCGTTTCATGCTTCAACACTGAACGCACAACGCACTCACGCATAGACGTACTCAGCTACCTGTGGAAACACCTCGGGCATCCACAAGAGCCATGCCACCTCAACACGGGCCCGCTGCCAGGGAAAACTCACTATCCACAGGGAAACGTCCCCTGGTTCAGGCGCTCTCCCCAAGGTCAGCGCCGCCAGAAGCCTGAGTTTCTTTTTTCATCCAGTCCTTGCCGTCAACCACACGGGCAACCATCATCGACGACACGGTGTCACCGGCAGCGTTGACCGTGGTGGCTGGCGGGTCAACCACGGTACCGATCACCGAAATGATGGGCAGGGCCGCCGGAGGGAACCCATACATGGACACGATCATGAGCTCACCAAGGAACCCACCGGACGGAATCCCGGACATCACCATTCCGGAAAGCAGCGCAATCAGCACCGCAATTGCGAGCGCTTGAGGGGTGAAAATGTCGCGCTCGAAAACGGCGAACAGAAACGCGATCTTCAAAATCGCAGACAGGCATGACCCTTCCATGTGGATGGTCGCACCAATAGGAATGATCGTTTCGCGAATGTCATCCGGAACGCCGATGCGCTTAGCTGCACGCAGGTTGCTAGGAATCGACGCAACAGAGCTTCCGGTTCCCAAGGACACGGCAGTGGGCGCCAGAATGTTTGCCCACATGCGACGCATACCTGCCACACCGCCAGCGAGCCACGAATACAGTGTGAACGCCGCAAAGAAGTACACGATCGCCACCGGGTAGTACACAGCGAAGGCACGCACGTAACCGCCAACCAGCTGGCTACCCAACTCACCGATCAACGCCGCAAAGTACGCGCCCAAACCAATAGGCGCGTAGTACATGACCAGTCCGGTCATCTTCATGAACACTTCATTACCGGAGTCGAGGAAACTGCGGAACACCGCGCCTTTTTCTTTGACCAGATTGGCTGAAAGCCCCACCAGAACCGCGAATACGATCAGTGGCAACATGTGCTCCGTGGAGATCACGTCGCTGAAGTCCTCCACCGTGAAGGCACCCACGATCTGATCGCCAATGGACAGTTCTTCCTGCTCTTCAGGCATTTCGTCCATGCTGACCTGCACGTTGTCGAGCGGGCGGAAAATCCCCAGTGCCAGCAGCATGACGCTTGACGCCACGATTCCTGTTGCAATGAACACCGCCATCATGGACCCCATGATGCGCCCTAACCGGGTAGCTGAGTTCATGTTCGCAACCGCAGAGGCAATCGAGAAGAACACCATGGGCACCACCAGGGTGAACATCATGTTGATGAACACCGTCCCAAAGGGCTTCAAAACCGTGGCGCTTTGGCCCAAGATAAGTCCCACGATCGCACCAACGACCACGCCGGTGAGAATCAGAATCGGGAACCGGTAGTTCTTCCATCCACCTGGTTGCGCAGTCATATGTGGTGCTCCTTGCGACTGGGGTTCATTTCGTCAACACACATGTGTGCCTACAAAAGTATCCATGACTGAACCAGTTTTGCCAGTGACGCGCCCCGGGCCCACCTACAGTTAGCGAGCTCCTACCGGATTCCTACTGGACGACTACCGGATCCCGCGGGGTGGTTCAAAGTCGGATTTGGCGATCTCTTCAATGTTGACGTCCTTGAACGTCAGAACGTGAACGGTCTTGACGAACCGGGCAGACCTCCATGTGTCCCACACCCACGCGTCGCGCAATGTCAGTTCAAAGTAGACTTCGCCGTCACTCTGATGAGCCTTGAGATCCACTTGATTGGCTAAATAGAAACGTCGTTCCGTCTCTACGACGTATGTGAAGAGCCCAACAACGTCCCTGTATTCCCGGTAGAGTGCCAGTTCGAGTTCGGCTTCGTACTCTTCGAGGTCCTCCGTGCTCATGCCTTCAGCTTACCCATAGCGTCAGCGAATTGGCCGCCCAGCAAGCTACTTCCCTAAGCGAAACGACTTCCGGTGCCACGGAGTCACGCCTAAGTCCGCAATCGCTTGCTTGTGCGCGGGCGACGGGTATCCAGCGTTACTCGCCCATCCATAACCGGGGTGTTCACGGTCCAGCGAACTCATCACCGCGTCCCTGTCGACTTTGGCGATCAGACTGGCCGCAGCGATTGGAATCCGTTGGTCGTCCCCACCCACATACATGCGCACCGGGGGCACTTCCACATGGCTCACGTCGCCGCCCAGCAGGCCCGGGTCAGTGCCCAACCAGTTGAACTTCCCGTCCAACATCACCAGGTCAGCCACCGGCAACTGGGCGAGCGCCCGCCGTCCGGCCAGGCTCAACGCGGCAGAAATCCCCATCGCGTCGATCTCCTCCGGACTCGCGTACGCAACCACCGCATGCTCCCAGGTGGCACGGACGCGCTCAGCTGCTAACGACCTCGGCCGTGGGGATAACTTCTTCGAATCCCGCAGCCCGGGCGGAAACCCGCCTGCGCACAACGCTTCCAGGTCACACCACACGGCACCCACGCCCACGGGGCCCGCAATGCAACCGCGGCCCACCTCGTCCATGCCCACGACGCTGGTAACCCCAGCGTCTAGCAACGCGCGTTCGTCGCTGACATCAGAAAGCCCTTCCCGAGGTGTCCCCCGGCCCCGAGGTGGCGGCGAGTTGGTCACGATGGGTCGGGAACCTTGTCGAAAGTGTCGGGGGCAC
>CABTZC010000168.1 GCA_902489185.1 uncultured Brevibacterium sp.
ACGACGCCTTTGGCTCATATGCACAAAAAGTTGCAGTCAAGGCAGACATGTTGGTCCCTGTCCCAGAAGACATCGACTTTGATACTGCAGCCGCGATTCTTCTGCAAGGGCTCACCGCGCACTACCTAGTCACGGGTTCGCACCGCATTGAGCCCGGCCAGACGGCACTCGTTCACGCTGCTGCCGGAGGCGTGGGGCTGTTGCTGACGCAGCTCATCACGCACATGGGCGGAACAGTTATTGGCACCGTGAGCACTGAAGAGAAGGCTCAGCTTGCCCGCGAAGCCGGCGCCCAGCACGTATTCCTGTACGGCGAAGGCGTTGACATCGCCCAGACCGTCCGTGACCTTACCGACGGTGAAGGTGTCCACGTGGTCTACGACGGCGTGGGCAAGGACACGTTCGACGCGTCCCTGGACTCACTGCGTGTACGCGGTTCTCTTGTGGTGTTTGGTGGTGCGAGCGGACAGGTTCCACCGTTTGATGTTCAACGTCTCAACAGCGCGGGTGGTGTCTTCTTGTCCCGCCCATCCCTACAGTGGTTTGTGCGCACACCTGAAGAGCTGCGCGAGCGCAGCGAGGTTCTTTTCACCGGGCTTAAGGAAGGCTGGTTGAAGTTCCGGGTGGGAGCAACCTTCCCACTTGAAGACGCCGCCGATGCTCACCGCGCATTGGAAGGGCGCAAAACCACGGGCAAAGTGGTCTTGAAGGTTTAGAAACAACACACTCAAAGGAGAGAGTACGTGAGCACACTCAGCACAGGCAGTGCGGTCCTCACAGCGATTCGCAACTACGGTGTCGACACCGTTTTCGGCATCCCAGGAACCCACAATCTGGAGTTCTACCGGTCGCTCAAGGATTTGGGAATGCGAGTCGTGACCACCCGTCACGAACAGGGAGCCGGCTACGGATCTGACGGTTGGTCCCTCCAGACGGGACTTCCAGGAGTGGTCATTACCACCTCGGGACCGGGGCTTCTCAACGCACTGTCTGCGGCTGCCACGTCATTCTGCGAATCCCGCCCCATGCTTATTCTGGCGCCCGGCCCGCAGCTGGGGGCGGAGTTTGCAGACAAGGGTACGTTGCACGAAACCAAGGACCAGTTCAGTGCCGCGGCTGCGATTGTCGAAACTGCGGTGCGGGTCACCAGCGCGAGCGAAGCGGTGGAGGCCGTGCACGCGGCGTTCGAGCGCTTTGCTACGGCTCGGCCGCGCCCCACGTACATTGAGGTGCCGCTCGATGTTTTGGAACAGCAGGTCCAGGCGGACTCGCTTGACTTGGAGGCGCGCACGTACCAGCGTCCGGGGTGCACGGATGACACCCTGTTAGAGCAGGCGCGCGCGGCTTTGCGCGGTGCGTCACGGCCTGTGATTGTTGCCGGGGGCGGGTCCCGAGGTGCCGCTGAGGAATTGCGCGAACTGGTCGACACGCTGGGCGCACCGATTGTGACGACGCTCAACGCTAAGGGTGTCGTGGATGAGCACCACCCGTTGTCATTGGGTGCTAACCTGCGTTTTGCTCAGGTGCGTGAGTATGCGCGCACGGCCGATGTTTTGCTGGTTGTGGGGTCGAAACTCGGTGAAGCGGAGCTGTGGGTGGAACGCCTGGAGGCTACCGGGACCGTGGTGCGCATTGATCTTGCGGAAGGGCAGATCAACAAGAATCTCACTGCTCACATTGGTCTTGTGGGTGACGCGAAGGCCACGTTGCGTGCGCTTCTTGACGGCCTTAACATTGCGAGCCCGGCAGGTGATTTCCGGGCGGATGTCGCTTCTGCTTTGGAGGCTGCGCGGGTTGAAGGTCTGGAAACCTCCAGGGAAAGCACGCTGATCGCAGAAGACATTGCTGAGGCTTTACCCAACGAGGCGATCGTGTCCACGGACTCTTCGCAGATCTGCTATTTGGGTCTGCTCAACGCAATAAAGTCCCCACGCGCTAACTCGACTCCGTACATGGCCACGTACGCGACTCTGGGCTACGGCCTTCCGGCCGCTTTGGGAGCGCGAATTGGCGCACCGCACCGCCCCACGTTTGCTGTTGTGGGTGACGGGGCGCTCATGTTCAGTCTGCAAGAACTCATCACCGTGGTGGAACAAGGTGAAGACCTCACGGTGATCGTGGTGGACAACGGGGGTTACGGAGAAATCCGGGCAAACGAAATCTCCGCAGGCATTGACCCCGTGGGTGTGGAACTCACCCAACCTGACTGGCCACTCATGGCCGCGGCCAGCGGAGGTCACGGCGTGGCAGTGGACGACCTCGGGCAACTCAAAGACGCGGTGACCAACGCGGTAGAAGCTGGCGGTCTGCAGCTCATCCACATTGACGCCAAGCGTTACACCACGTCAGGTTAAGAGTCCGGTTCGTGGCGCAGGGACGGCGCCAGGACCAACGCACCCAGCACGCATCCGGTGAGCAGAACCCATGCGCCAAAGTAGGTGAACAGTTTGAGTTCTGGGGTCAGTGGTGGGCCAAAGTCGGCGCTCATCATGACCACGCCGCCCAAGATCAGTGCGGTGGCCAGAACGGTTTGGACGCCTTTGTCGACGACGTTGCGGACCAGAGCCTTGATCGCGCTCAGGTCAACGCCCGAGGTGCCGATGTCCAAGCTGCCGTCTTCCAAGTGGCGTACCACGCGGGAGACCTGTGCGGGCAAATCTAAGGCCAGTGAAGACGTTGTCAGGGCGTAGAGTTCAGAGTCTTTGCGCACGGTTTCTAGGGACAGGGATTCGCGCAGAATTCCGCTGGCCCGTGAGCGGGCCAGGTCGAGCATGTTGATGTCCGGGTCAATGTAGGCGATGCTGCTTTCGAGGGTTGCCAGCGCACGCAGGGCCTGCGCAATAGAACCTGGCATTGCGAATCCACCACGGAGGAAAAATTCGAGCATTTCGTCGATTGCCGCACTCACGGATCCATTGCCTGACAGAGACATGAGGATTTGACCAATGTCACGTTGCAATACACGCACGTCTACGCCTGATGGGGTGCCCAGCATGTCGAGAACGGCGTGGGTTGCGGCGCGAGAATTTTGTGAGTCGAACGCCATGAGGAGGACCGCAATGTCGTGACGGTCGCGTCGGTCGATGCGCCCCACTGCCCCAAAATCGATGAGACCACCGCGGCCGGACGGTTCGATAATGATGTTTCCTGGGTGAAGGTCGGAGTGGAACACCCCGTCGACCAACACTTGGCGGGCGATCATGATGAACAGTTCTTCAGCCAGCTCATACCGGGCAATCGTGGAAAGGTTTTCGACAATTGGGCCCGCTTTCGACAAGACCTTGCCGTGCACGTGTTCCATCACGATGACGTTGGGGCCAGACAGTTCTTCAAACACGCGCGGGATCGTCACGAGCGTGTTTCCGGATTCCAGAGCAGATTCGCGGAGGAGCTTCATGTTCCCGACTTCGCCACGGTAGTCCAGTTCGTCATTGAGCGCATCGACGAAGTTTTCGGCCAGGCGCACGATCCCCATTTTTCGAGCCCACCCGGCCATCCGTTCGATCTGATTAGCCAGGGTCACAACGATGTCGGAGTCGGCCTTGACTTGAGCGCGAATTTTAGGGCGCTGGACCTTCACAACGACCTCGGTCCCATCATGCATAACCGCCCGGTGCACCTGCGCAACGGACGCGGCTGCAAGCGGGGTGCGGTCGAAACTCGCGAAAACTTGGCCCACGCCCCTCCCCCACTCTTTTTCCAAATCCGGTTCGACTTCAGCGAAGTCAACAGCGGGCACATCCCACTGGAGCTTGGAAAATTCTTCGACGAATACCGCAGGAACGGCGTCGGCGCGGGTGGCGATAAACTGCCCCAGCTTCACAAACGTCACCCCTGCAGCCGCGAGAGCTTCAGCAGTGGTTTTCGCAATCTCACGCATGTTGAGTCGGAAACTTGGGACGCGCGGACGCAAATACCTCATGAGCCCAAACCGAATGAGGATACGTTGAATTTCGGCAAGTCTGCGCATGCGCCGGTACCGCACGGGAATGCGAGTAAGCGAGCGCACAACGTTGGTCATGGAGCCCGACGGGATGATGATTTCAATGCCCAGCAGCAACGTGATTTGGATGACCACGAACCAGCCAAAGAGCAGCAGGAACACCATGATCGCGGCGAATCCCATTTCGGGGCCGGGAAAGCTGCCGTGGTCGTAAATCTTCAGGATCTCGAACGCTTGGAGCGTGATGGGCCACAAGCTCATGCCCATCACCAGGGACACGATTGTGTTGCGCAGTGCGCCGGTTCCCACGGATACGACGCGACGGACCAGAACACCCACGACTACTGCGTTGAGTAGTCCCAAGAGTATGGTCCACACAATCGTTTGCATGAGAGTCCTTCCCCTTTTAGCCCCGCTTTACAACGTGAGACGTAGGCGCCGGTGGTCCTCGGTGAGGTTCATGGCTTTGAGCGACTCCACGGTGTCATGACCGGCGCGGGCAAACCTGCCAGAGAACGAGTCGAGTTCCCCGGATGCGAAACCCAGCGCCAGGTCGATGACATCTTGTGGTTTGGTCCAGTCGTCTTCGCCGCGCCAGTCGTGGACAGGCATGGAGGTGGTCATATCGGAGCGGATGACACCTGGGGCGAGTTCGAAGATCCGCAGACCCTTGTCATACCCGTAGTGGTGGACAGAGTCTGCCAGCCTAAACAGCGCGACTTTAGACGCCGAATATGCCGCGTACTGCGGTGTACCGTGCGACCCAGAACCGGAGTTGATGTCGATAATGCGCGCGGGTATGCTGTCCTCTGCTTTGCTCAGCAGGTGTGGCGCAAACGCGCGAATCATGTAGAACGGCCCCAGCAAGTTGGTGGTGATGGTCCGCTCCAGCTGTTCCGGTGGAACGTCCCACACGGGGCCTTCGGGTGCTTCGATGACGCCTGCGTTGTTGATAAGAACGCCGAGGTCGTCCCCGGTTTCCGCTTCAATCTCACGGACCCGGGTGAAAAGGGCATCGATTGCTGTGGGGTCGGTGACGTCGACACCTTCCCCGTGGACACGGTCGCCGTGCTCTATGCCCAGTTCTTGGGCCAGTTCCGCGGCGTGGGCGCTGGCTTTGGAAGCGTCTGTTGCCGTGAAGATGACGCGGTAGCCAGCGGTGAGGAATCCGCGGACCAG
>CABTZC010000169.1 GCA_902489185.1 uncultured Brevibacterium sp.
AAATGGACACGAATCTGAGTCTTATCGTGGCGCCTGCGCACCTCATTGGTGTGCGTGAAACGTTGCGTGACTGGCAAGTGAGCGGTCTTGTTTCCGATTTCATTTGGATTCCCGTTGAGGCTCAGGACATGGGGCGCAACCTCAATGCCCAGCTGGTGTCTCAAGGGGCGCTCAAGCCGGTTGATGTGCGCTATTTGTCTGGTCAGGTCCAGTACTCCCGCATTGGTGTGCTGGTCTTGGGAGCCGTCACGGGGGCCGAACAAGACGCTGAACGCTTGGCAAAGACGGGCAAGGTGGGTTCGTTCGTCCGCGATGTCATCACCCAGGACTTCGGTGCCGCACACGTTTCGGCTATCCGCGCGGTTTTCGCGACTGAACACACGTCCAACAAGGTGGAGTTGCCAGATTCTAACGGCTGGGTTGATGTCGTGTTGAGCCCGTCGGACTCCAAGGGCCCTCGCGTGGGGTCGCGTCCCGTCAACTCGGCAAATATCGCCGAGGTGTGTGCCTTCTTGGCATCTCAGGTCGCCCCGTTGGCGGGTATGTGGGATTCGGTTCCGAACGGAACTGTCGATGATCTCCAACCGGCCTACCAGGGGTACCGAGGTCGTTTAGTACGTTCGTTCTTCCGTCGCCTGGATGGCACGGCCGTAGAAGACGCGTTGCGCGACAAGGCTTTTGAAACAGCTTCTGGGTATCCGTTGCCTAACCACCAGGGTGCTCCGTCGCGGTACTTTGAAGACGACGGTGTTGTTGTCGATCAGGCACTGCAGGACTTCTGGGCAAAACACGGCTACTTGGTGACGCCTAACCGGGAACAGTATGTGGCGCCTGAACCCAAGCCGATTTCCGCGGGTGAAGCGCTCAAGATGTTCGGGGCGTTCTTGGGTAACGCGATCAAGGGAACGCCAGGAGCTTTGGCATCCGGACTCGTTGACTCCACAAAAGCCGCAGTTGCGCAGACTGTCCACGGACTGGTGTTTGGTGACCGGGCCTCGGAGTACAACGTGGTTGTGGGCGGTATCGACGCAAGCGGTCGCCCAGTAGGGTGGCAAGAGTCGATGAACGCGGCCCAGCGCATTGAAGGTGCGCTGGGGGTCGACCGCCACAACATCGACATGTCGGGTGTGTGGCGATCCATGGTGTATAGCTCGCTTACGCTTCTTGACTATGGAACGCATGACCGCGACCTGCCACCGCGCACTCCGCAGCCGACAATCGTGCGAGACCCCGCCGTTGTCGCACCTGACCCTGAGGACATCTTCACACTTAAAGGTTCTGTTGCCGGTCGCCTGGGTGCGATGAGTGTTCAGCCAGCCGATCTTGTACACGCCCAGGAAGTGGGTAGGCAGATCAAGATGGTTGCGCAGGACCCTGACATGCAGACACCTGACGCTGATGCTCAGCTCAACGACATGACGGACTGGTACGACCGTAGCCGGAGGTCATTTGTCAGCCGGATTGGTGAAGCAATTTCGAGTAATTTCGAAGCGCGTCGCCAAGAGATTGCTGAACGGATGAAGAATCTGGGGCGCAACACTGACGAAGAAGATGACTCAGAACATCTGCTTGCTGAAGCACACCGCATTCTCAGTGCGAAGTTGAGACAGCTTTTCGGCTATTCCGCTGCGCTGACCGTTCTCATGTTCTTCCTCGCCGGTATGGACTGGGCGCCGTGGTGGCTTGCCTGGACAGTGTTTGGAATCAGCCTGGTTGGAAGCGTGGCAGGTGCGTTTGGCCTGTTCATGCGAACCCAAACCGATATTTTCCAAGTGATCCACCGCAGGAAGAAGGACAGAGAAGACCAAGAGATTGACGTCCGCAATCTCAAAGCGACCATTTCTGAGTTCACGCGCCTCGGAGAGGCCTACTCCCAGTACTTGCGTTGGGCAGATATTGTGGGGGCGTTTGTCCATAGGCCATTCGGGTCGCGCACCCAACTGGTGCGTGGCGAACAGCGTCGCTTTGACGACCTCCCCATCAGCATGGGGAGCGCAGAATACGTGGTCGACTACGCTCAGGTGGAAGAGACTGCGCGCATGCTACGGACCGAGGTGTTCTACACGGGTTGGACGTCAGATCAATTCCGAAACTTCCTCAATGTGAGCCTCCAGCGGGCTGGAATCAACAACTTCCCGTTGAGTGCGGACATGCACTCGCTGTTCGCTGAACAGTCCACAGCAGACGACTCGGTTCTCACCGTGCTGGCTTTGTCATTGAGGAACAACGGGGTAGACCCTGCTCTGGAAGCTGGCTATTGGGAACAGATGCGCAACAGTCTCGACCACCCCGGGATGGAAGCTACACGCCGTGCTCTGCTCAGCCAAATCCACATCAGCGGAGAACACGCCAGCCAAAGTCTGGAAGACTTCCGTGGAACTGTTGGCCTGGAAGACAACCAAGAAATCCGCGAAACCCTGGACGACGAACTTCTCACCGCAAACGCCGTGGGGTACGACAAACACGCAGTCATTGCTAACAGTGTGCGCAAACAGCCTGCTGGATTCGGAGAAGTGTTGGTCCACACTCAAATCACGGGTGACCTCACGCCTGACGATCTGGAGTTCGCGCAGAGCTACAGCGGTGATGTGAACTGGGGTAACTCGGAATGGTCGGTTTCTGAACCCGCCCAAAACGCACAACCCACGCAAAACGAGCAGCCTTCGGCGTGGAATAACCCATTCGGAGGTGACGCCATCTAATGTCCTCCTTCGACATCAACGATCCGTTCGAAATCCCAGAGCCACGGATTGACGTTCCACCACCTCGGGCTGGGAACGAAACCCAGGAGCCAGCCTGGGAACCACCTGCCCCGTACGTTCAGCCTCACGGCGCTCAGAACCAGGGCGTCGAACAGGCCGGCGACACCCCAGAGGAACCCCAGCAGCTACAGGGGATCCGGTTTGCGCCATTTAACTTTGGCCAACAACCCACGCCGTTGACCATGAAGGCGAAAGCCCAGGGTGACGGTGTTCACCTGGAGTGGAAGCCCAGCGAAACCCCGTGCGTGTACCGTGTGGTGGCGCAGGACGCAGGTGAGCCTCACTCACCGGACATGGCCGAAGAAGTCGCCGTGGTCCAAGGCACTTTCGCCATCGACACGGGTAGGCCGCGTCACGCCGTCCGGTATTACCAGGTATGGCGCTACGAGGCCGCAACCGTGGAAGAAGCGCAGACCGTGCAGCCGGTGCTTCACTCCGCTCGCCGTATCACTCACGGAATTCAAAACGCCAACATCCGCTTGGACGAACAGTACGTGGTGGGGAAGTGGGATTCGCTGGAAGGGATTTCAAGCGTCCACGTCTACCGTGTCCCCGCCAAGGTCAAGACCACGGGTGTTGCCGGCCCCGAATACCGCGTGGCAGGAACAAAACCCAACACGCAAGGGTTCACCGACGGCCAAGGTATCCCAGGCGAAACGTACATTTACCAGTTCGTTTCGGTGTCGCATGACGGATACGCGTCAGCCCCCGCCGAGTTCACCATGTCGATTCCCATTCGACTGCAACCGGTGACCGACCTGGAATTTGTTCTTCACGAACCCGATGAAAACGAAGGCCGTCGAAGCCCCGAATTCGACCTCAAGTGGTCCACCCCGCGTCATGGGCGCGTCGAAATCTACCGAACCGAAAAACCGCCGGTGTCCGGGCTCGACCAGGAAACAGAACTCACAGCGTCATATCTCAACGACCGAGGATTCCTCCCCGACGACGCCCGGCTCGCAATGCCGGTCCATAAGGACGGCGACGGCACATCCTCCATGTTCAGCGTCCCATGGCCAGAACAGTGGACCCGCGCTTATTTCACGCCCGTGGTATTTGACGGGAACAAAGTGCGCGTGGGCACCACGATCCACGGTCAGCGTGTCCGACCCGTCACGGAAGCGAAGTTCACGGAACGCATTGGACGCAAAATCATCAGCTTCGCGTGGCCCTCGGGTGCCGACACCGTGCGCGTGTACCGCACACACATTGACGGTGATGCGCAATCAGCGCTCAGCGGCTCGCCTATTGTGCAGATCGACGAATCGAAGTACCGCGATCAAGGTGGGGTATCGCTCCCAGGGGAAGACGACCGAGGCGGTTCCACCTACTACCTGGTTGCCGGGCTTTTCAGTGGGGGACGGGACATCTTGTCCAAACCCACTCGCTTGGATTCCAACCCCCTGGTCAAATTGCAGTACGAGCTCGCGTTGAACCTCAACCAAGCTGGAGGCTTGGACGGACAACTCTACGTCAAAGCAGTCGCAAGTGATCTGCGTGAACAGGTCAGCATGTGTGTCGTCCACAACCCCACACGTTTGCCACTGCACCCCGACGACGGGTCCAGGGTCCTTCTCACCCGCGTGTCACCCGCAGCCGATGAACCACGACGTAGCGTGCGACCACACGCGCTGTACTCGACCTTTGAGAACCCCGACGGCGCCGTGTACACGTTCCCGGTTCCACAGCCCAACGGTTTCATTCGCGCATTTCTCGACATGCGCACCGAGGACATGAAACGGTACGCCCTTCTCGACCCAGCTGTTGTCCGCCTGCAGCCGGCAGAGTGGTTTAACTACTTCTACCAACAGCAAGGAATGCAACAACAACCCATGCCGCCCCAACAACAGCAATACCAGCAGGGGAACTGGCAATGAGCCAAGGCCAAACGGGAGGACCACCCACATTTGGTCACCGGGCTGGAAGAACAATCCCCCAGGACAGAACACCCTCGGCACCCACCGCGCGGATCACCGTGCCACAGACCGACACACCTGCAAACACCTCGGGCGCGGTAACAACACCGGCCCCACAGGACACGCCACAGCCACCCGCGACACGCTGGGCACAGTTGACCTACGCCTCATTCGACAGGGCCGACGGGTCACCGGGAGGGTGGCAAGAAAAAGACATCGTGGGGGAGCCTAACGACGACGAACGACGGACCCTGCGTCGCTACGTCATGTCGCAATTTTCATACCACGGCACGCTGCCCAAGTTCGCAACACCAGAACAGGTTGCAGCCTTGCCTGTACGCTTGGCCTACCACGCACCTGAAGGCGACCGGCCAGGAATCTACGCGTATGCCGTCAACGCAGGCGCTGACTCAACCGGACGCCCCGGAAA
>CABTZC010000170.1 GCA_902489185.1 uncultured Brevibacterium sp.
GAGCGCGCGGTTCGGAAGCGTGTAGTCGGTGTACTCCTTGATTTCGATGTCGAGGCCGGCGTCCTTTGCCAGGTTTTCGTCGACGTACTTCAGGATGTCACCGTGCGGAACCGGTGAAACACCCACAGTGAGCGTGGTGACGTCGCCGTTCTTCTTACCCACTTCCTGGGATCCGCCACCTGCGAGACCACAACCGGTGAGCAGAAGGCTGGCAGCTGCAACGGCTGCGGCAATGCGGAGTTTCATGTGTTTTCCTTTTCTCTTTGAGTGAAATTTTTGAGGGCGGGCCAGGTGCCCAAAAGCGATGCTCTTTACCTGTGGTCCACGGCGTGTGCGATCCGGTCGCCTACGAACTGCAACACGCCAACGAGTGCCACGAGCACGATGATGCATACCAGCATCGTGTCTCCTTGGTAGCGCTGGTAGCCGTAGGAAATGGCGAGGGCGCCAACACCTCCGCCGCCGGCCGCGCCCGCCATGGCGGTGTAACCAACCAGGGTCACGGTGGTCACGGTGGCTGCCGAAACCAGGCCGGGGAGCGCCTCGGGGATCATGACCTGGCGGATGATCTGTCCGTGGCTTGCCCCCATCATGGTGACGGCTTCGATCTTCCCGGTGGAGACTTCGCGCAATGCCGCTTCAACAAGGCGGGCGTAGAACGGGATCGCGCCTACCGTCAGTGGCACGACCGTTGCGTACCATCCCAACGCGGTTCCCACCATGAAGCGGGTGAATGGGATGAGAGCGATCATCAGAATGATGAACGGGATCGAACGCCCAATGTCGACGATCGTTGACAGGATCCGGTACAGAACCGGGTTGGGGGACAGGGAGTTCTTGGCTGTGCGCCACAGCAGGATTCCCAATGGCAGTCCCAAGACAACGGAGAACAAGGCTGACAGCAAGGTCATGAACAGGGTTTCGCAGAATGCGGGCCACAGTTCATTCGCGATGACGGGGTTATTCAGCCACATCGCTGGCCTCCTTTCCGTTGTTGTGGGTGTTGTCCGCCGAGGTCGTTCCACCTACCGTGTACCCGGCCTGCTGGAGTGCCTGGGAGAGGCGGGGCAGGTCTTCGGGCCGTTGGGTGGAAACGCGCAGGCGTCCTACTTGCCGGTCGGCGATGACTTCGACGGTGCCGGCTTGGACGGCCGAGATCGGCACCCCAGCCTGCGAGGCAGCTTCGAAGACACCGGAGACTGTGCCAGCGCCCGCCTCGGCGCCGGTGACCGAGGTGGCTGGCAGGGCGACTTCCAAGGTCCCTGTGATGTCGGTGCCTTCTGGAAGAGGGATGAGGCTTTTCGCTAGTGGTGAGGCGGGGTCACTCAGCACACTTTCGAGCGTTCCCGTGTGGGCGATCGTTCCGTCGACGAGGTGGGTAACCGCGTCACAGATTTCTCGCACAACCGACATTTCGTGGGTGATGATGAGCACGGTGATGCCCAAGCGGTCACGCAAGGAACGCAGGAGTTGCAGGATCTGGCTGGTGGTCTGTGAGTCCAAAGCCGAGGTGGGCTCATCGCACAGCAAGAGTGAGGGCTCCGTGGCAAGGGCGCGGGCGATACCCACGCGCTGACGCTGACCTCCGGATAGCTGCGCGGGGTGGTTGTTAGCGCGGTCGGCTAGACCCACGAGCTCGAGGAGTTCTTGTGCCCGTGCCTTGCGCTTGGTTGCCGGGACGCCTGCCACTTTAAGTGGGTGCTCCACATTGCCTTGTGCGGTCAGGGAGTCCAGAAGGTTCGCGTGCTGGAATACCATGCCGATTGACCGGCGGGCACGCCTCAACCCAGAGGCAGATTGCCCTGTGATGGCGGTGCCGTCGATGGTGACAGTGCCGCTAGTGGGCGTTTCTAGCCCGGTGATGCATCGAATGAGCGTGGACTTTCCGGCACCCGAACGTCCCACAATTCCGTGGATCTGACCGTCAGGGATGGTGAGATGAATTCCATCCAGTGCCGGAGTGCCAGCAAATTCTTTGCGAAGATCGCGCAGTTCGATCACGTGGTACTCCTTGTGTGGTTTAGCGTCTTTCATATTGCGGAACGTTGATGCTAAGTGGGGTCGGGTTTGTCATGAAATGACATAGTGTGACCTGTGACACGATCGAATGTGACATGTGTGACATTTAGAGACGCTCGCAGGGACGAGACAGGGGTGAGTAGGAGACACGGCCGGGATAGCCGTTCAAGCGTGAGGCACGTAGTGTTGAATGGTTCATTATGACGACATCGAGGCCAAGCTCTGCGCAACGCTTTAGGCCAGAAATTCAGTTCTTGCGAGCCCTTGCCGTGGTCGCTGTCGTCGTTTATCACATCAACCCCGCCTGGCTGCCCGGTGGTTTCGTGGGTGTGGATGTGTTCTTCGTAATCTCCGGATTCCTTATTACGGCCGGTATTCTCCACCGCATCGAAACCACAGGGCAGTTTTCGCTCATACAGTTTTGGGCGAACCGCGCTCGCAGGATTTTGCCTGCCGCAACAGTGACCATTGTGGTGGTGTCGATACTGTCGTTGTGGCTGTTACCTCTGACGCGGTTGAAAGATGTGGCTTCGCAGGGGTTTGCTTCGGCGCTATACATTCAGAACTTTGCGCTGGCACGCCAGTCTGTGGATTACATGGCCGCTGATGCGAAACCCACTCCGTTCCAGCACTTCTGGTCGCTGTCCCTAGAAGAACAGTTCTATGTGGTGTGGCCTCTGCTGGTTGTGGCGGCTGGTTTGATCGCAGGGCAGGTTCTGCGCCGGTATCCAACGGGCTTTTATCAGCACCGCAGGCGCTTCCGGGCCATCGCGGTGGTGTTCTTCTCCGTGTTTGTCGCGGTGAGCTTCATTGCCAGCGTGGTCCATGTGGCAAGCGGTGACCCGGCCGCGTACTTCGTGACATGGACACGCCTGTGGGAACTAGGAGCCGGTGGGCTATTGGCGTGTGTGCTCATCGAATGGACCTCGCGCCCGTGGTTGCGGCTGGGCCTTCAGTGGTGTGGAATTGCCGCCATCGTGATCGGCGCGGTCATGTATTCCGCAGCAACTCCGTTTCCCGGTGTCGCCGCGCTGCTGCCCATCGCTGGGACGGTAGCCGTCATCGCAGCGGGGACGACCTCGGGCGTGGGGTCCCCAGACCGCGTTATGCGTTTAGCGCCCATCCAACGGGTGGGGGACTGGTCGTATTCCTTGTACTTGTGGCACTTCCCGGTGGTGGTGTTCGCAGGGGCGCGCATCGACGGAGGCATCACGGCGCTGGGCGGGCTTCTGGTTTTTGCGGTGAGCCTGGCACTGGCGTGTGCGAGCTACTATCTGGTGGAACGGCCCATTTTGTCGTGGACGTGGCTCAAGACGCGTCATGTTCACACGGTTGTGGGTGCGGTGGCCGTGGCGGCTGTCGGTGCCGTGGTCGCTGTGATTCCGGGGTGGGTGAGCGCGCACGAGCTCAGGCAACAGAACCTGCGTGACGATGTGCTGACTGCTCCTACCGTCGATCTGCCTACTCGGTTGGCGCCTGGTTTCGGGTCGTTGCGCGAGTACGACTACGACGTGTTTTTTGGTGAAGACACAACCATCGAACCCGCTCCCATCAGTGCACGAGAGGGCGAACCACCGTTTCCAGAGTGCTCCTTTGAGGTGCCCGTGCCGATGTCTGAAAAGCGTACGCGGGACTGTGTGATCGCAGGTTCGGGCGGCGCACGAACGATTGCGGTTGTGGGGGATTCGCACGCGGCGCAGTGGGTGCCGACCTTGCGTAAGGTGCTTAAGGGCACCGACTGGCGGGTAGTGGTGTACTTGCGTCAGAAGTGCCCGTTTACGGTGGGCACGTTCAACGCTGAGCGGGCGGGTGACCTGAAGTGTCAGGACGCGAACAAGGATGTTCTGGAGAGGCTGAAAAAGGACCGGCCCGAGGTCGTTCTCACCTCCGGCCTTGTCCGGGGTGACGCTGTGGCACAAGACGGTGAGAAGACTCCGGGGACGAAGGGGTTTGCGGACGTGTTCCGGGAGCTCAGTGGCGAAGGTGTCAAGGTTTTGGCTTTTATTGATACGCCCAACCCGCCGGGGGACATGCCTGAGTGCGTGAGTGAGAACATCGACGATCCGTCTGCGTGTGACTTCAAGCGACGTGAAGCGAAACTGGACGAAGGCACTAACGCAGCCATGCGTGAAGCGGCGCGTGAGGTGCCCAATGTGGAGCTGGTGGAAACGGCTGACGCGTTTTGCGTTAAGAACGTGTGCCCGGCCGTTGCTGGTTCGCGGCTTGTTTACCGCGACAGCAACCATGTGTCTCCCGCGTATGCAGAAACTTTGGAGCCGTGGTTAGAGCCAATTATTGACGAAATAATGGACGCTCAGATGTAAAGTGCTGTGAAGCGGGTTAAGCCACTTCAACAGATTATGCTTGTGAAAAGAGTGTCCCGTTTTTGTTTGTAAACTTCCTTGTATATCGTGAACACGATCGCGTTAGTGTGACATGTGTAAAGCTCTTACACTATTTCTTCATGGCCGCGTGTGTCTGGAGAACTGAAAAATGGAACGACTAGATGACGGTAGAGCTATCTAGATACAAAATTGCTGCCATTGTGCCCTGCCACAATGAGGAAGTGACCGTCCGCAAAGTCGTCAGTGACTTGAAGTCAGCCGTTCCGTCAATGGATGTGTACGTCTACAACAACAATTCAACAGACCGGACTGTTGAAGAAGCTATTGCGGCAGGCGCCATCGTTCGTCATGAAGAGCGCCCCGGAAAAGGAAACGTTATTCGGCGGGCATTCGCTGATATCGAAGCCGACATTTATGTCATGGTCGACGGGGATGATACGTATGAAGCTTCGCATGTCCCTGACATGATTGAAATGCTGCTGAGCGGGCCTTATGACCACATCTTGGGTGTTCGACGCG
Source organism: uncultured Brevibacterium sp. (assembly GCA_902489185.1). Classification (GTDB taxonomy): domain Bacteria; phylum Actinomycetota; class Actinomycetes; order Actinomycetales; family Brevibacteriaceae; genus Brevibacterium. The sequence continues at coordinate 4,884 of CABTZC010000170.1, forward strand.
AAACAAATTCTGCGTCTTCATTCCGTGCAGGACACGAGTTTGGCAACCGGATGTTCAATGCCATCACTAGCAAGCTTTTTGGCACCCAAGTCAGCGACATGCTTTCTGGCTACCGGGTGTTTTTGCGCCGGTTTGTTAAATCTTTCCCGGCGGCGAGTAAGCGATTCGGAATCGAGACGGAACTGACGATCCACCCAATGTCACTC
>CABTZC010000171.1 GCA_902489185.1 uncultured Brevibacterium sp.
GCGCGGAACAACCGAAGGTGCGCACATCGATGTCAGCTTCCGAGGCGCCTCATGATCGCGCGCGCCGTTAAAGCGATCGCTGGGCGACCCGACCCCATTATCGAGTGGATTGATGAATATGGGCGGTTAGAACTCACGGGACGCGTTTTCGCCAACTGGATATACAAGTCCGCTGGACTGCTGCGGGACGTTTGCCCGGATGCACTCGTGCTCAACCCCACAGGACCTCTTCACTGGCGCGAACTTGCGTGCATTTTTGCTGCGTGCGGCAGCGACGTCCCCGTCTTGGTGGGTGCCAGGACGGACGCCGAGGCGGAAGTGACTTCCGCTGATTCGTGGGTAGGCATGGTTGCCGCTGGGCACGACCTTTCGCCGTTTGAACACGCGGAAGAACTGTGGGTTTTCGACCCTGCACCGCTTGCCCTGTCCACCAAAGTCGAACCGGGAGACACAGACTACATTTCAGCCGTTCGTGCATATCCCGATGTAGCCCCGCTTCTTGACGGCCCGATTGAGTACACCCGCTTTGGCACTGAAGTCCGCGCGCACTCAGTCGACGGACCCGCGCGGGTGGCGACCACCTCGGTCCCGGAAACTGACCAACAACTTTCCGAACTGTTCCACGCACTCATACACGGACAACTGACTGTCAATCTCTCTTAGCTATGTGATCTGTATCGCAGATATGGCAGAATGCAGACATGGACAAAGTAGTTGCGTCAGCAGCAGAAGCCGTTGCCGACATTTTTGATGGTGCTCGCATTGCCGCCGGCGGGTTCGGAGTATGTGGAATCCCTTCCGTCCTCATCGATGCCCTGAAGGACCAGGGCGCGAAGAACCTGACCGTTGTTTCGAATAACTGTGGAGTCGATGGACAGGGCTTGGGTGTTTTGCTCGAGTCGAAGCAGATCGACACCGTAATCGCGTCATACGTAGGTGAAAATAAAGAGTTCGCGCGTCAGTACCTGTCTGGTGAGTTGCGTGTTGTGCTTACCCCACAAGGCACGCTGGCAGAAAAACTCCGGGCAGCTGGAGCGGGAATCCCGGCGTTCTACACCGTAACCGGAGTGGGGACACAGGTCGCCGACGGTGGCATGCCCCTCAAATACGACGCGGACGGCAATGTCATCGAGGAATCCAAACCCAAAGTGACTCGGGAACTCGACACGTTTGGTGAGGCCGAAACGTATGTGTTGGAGGAATCTCTTCCGTGCGACTTTGCGCTCGTCCGTGCAGCTAAGGCCGACCGTCATGGCAACTTAGTATTCCACGCGTCAGCACGAAACTTTAACCCTCCGGCAGCGCAGGCTGGTCGCATCACGATTGTTGAAGCAGAAGAAGTGGTCGAACCTGGCCAGCTTGACCCCAACGAGGTCCACCTGCCGGGTGTGTACGTCCACCGGATTGTGGAATTGACGCCGGAGCAGGCCAAAGACAAGTCGATCGAGAAGCGGACGGTGAGGAACTCATGAGCCTGACACGCAACCAAATGGCCGCCCGTATTGCCCAAGAACTTGAAGACGGCAGTTACGTGAATTTGGGAATTGGCCTTCCTACCCTGGTACCCAACTATGTCCCCGAGGGTGTGCACGTTGTTCTGCAAAGTGAAAATGGCCTCCTCGGCGTTGGCCCCTATCCCACAGAGGACCAGGTTGACCCCGACCTCATCAACGCGGGTAAAGAAACCGTGACCATGCTTCCGGGTTCGTCGTATTTCGACTCGGCTACCAGCTTCGGAATGATCCGCGGCAAGAAAGTGGACTTTGCTGTCCTGGGCGCTATGCAGGTGGCACGAAACGGCGACATTGCCAACTGGATGATCCCAGGAAAAATGGTCAAGGGTATGGGTGGAGCAATGGACCTTGTCCACGGCGCTCGCACCATCCTGGTCGTCATGGAACACGTCGCTAAAGACGACTCGCCAAAGCTTCTTGACGAGTGCTCTCTGCCACTCACTGGTAAAGGTGTAGTACAGCGGATCGTCACTGACCTGGCAGTCATCGACGTACGCGATGGCGAATTTGTTCTTGTCGAACGCGCCCCTGGTGTCGATGTTGAAACGATTGTCGAAAAGACCGGCAGTCCACTCAGGGTTGAGGGAGATATTCCGGAAATCCAGGTGCCACAGGTTTAAGGCATGTCATGCGTGTCGGCGTCACGTACGTGGCGCCTACACGCGTGTGTAGGACGTTTGTCCACCCCGGTTCTTTGCCTGCGTTTGTTACACCGAGGCGATGAAGAGTTTTCCGTCTCCACACACGTCGAGGTTTCCGTCGGTTGCGGGGACAAAAAAAGAATCCCCAGTGTTGAGGGTTGCGCTGTCCTGGGTTTCCGTGGACAGCACATAGGTGCCTTCTACACACAGCACGATCGCAGGACCATTGAGTTCAACGGTCATATCTGCATGCGTCAACGGCATGAGCTTGAAGTCGTCAGTTTCTCCTTTTAGCCATTTACCTTCACCACCGGCCACACGCACCGGCGCGGTGGGTTTGTATGTGACAACGGCTTGGAGTTCGTCAATGTCGATGTGCTTGGACGTCAGGCCACCACGTAGAACGTTGTCGGAACTGGCCATAATCTCGATTCCAAGTCCACCCAAGTATGAGTGCAAGATTCCTGCGTTTAACGCGATTGCTTCCCCGGGGTTGAGCGTGATCATGTTGAGCATCAAGGCGACAAGCGCCCCTGGGTCAGTAGGGAAATCGCTGTTTACCCTCTTGAGTGTGGATACCGGGTCGTGCACGGACCCTTCCAGCGACGGGTGATCGGCCTCCACTGGCTCATACTTTAACTGGGAGAGATGGTCGGCCAGTTCTCCATACTTGGGCTCCGTGAGGATTGAGGACAGTGCCGTCTTAAGTGGGTCGGGACCTGTGAGGGCTGTGATCACGTTGGTGAGTAGCGGGTTTCCCGAGGCCGTTTCCAGGCGTTCGAACGTTGCGCGGATTGCGTGGAGTGTGCGGAAACCGCACAGTACGTCGAAGGGGGTGAGCGCGTAAACCATTTCAGGCTTGTGCCACGCGTCCGTGTAATTACGGTAAGGCGCATCCATGCTCACACCTTCTGCGTTCTCTCGTGCATACCCTGCACGCGCTTGATCAAGAGTGGGGTGGGCTTGAATGGACAGGGCAGTTCGCGCTGACAGGATTTTAAAAAGGAAGGGGAGTCGTTCGCCGTACGTTTTGCGCACTGCACTGCCAACATCCTCAGGGTGTAAATCTAAATAATCGAGAAGCGTGGAGTCAGCAGTGCGTGAAGGAGCTTTGGGGTGAGCGCCTAACCAGTACTCGGCCACAGGAGTACCGTCGGCTGGGATACCCAGGATTTCTTGGATCCCGTGCATGTTACCCCACGCATAATTTTGCACTGTTCCGCGAATCTCGAACATTGTCCTCCTTGTATCCACGCGTAGCCTACGCAGATACGGGCGAAAAACCAACGTGGGCACTAGAGTTCATACTCTAGTACCCACGTCGCATGGTTCTGAGCCGTTAGTCGTCCAGGAAACGGACGAACTTTGCTCCACGCTTTGTCATCCAGTCGTAGCTACGTTCGGACGTGTTCGTCCTCCGCGAACCAGCGTCCAGCATCTTGCCCTTCTTGTCGGAGACGATCCCCACGTGACCTGGCGCCCAGATAATGTCGCCTGGCTTTGCTTCCTTCTCTGAAACAATACGGCCAGCGCGCATCTGTGCACTTGAGTGACGTGGAATCTTGATGCCAATCTTGTTGTACACGTAGCGGGTGTAGCCGGAGCAGTCCCATCCGTTCGGAGTGTTTCCGCCCCACACGTACGGAGTACCTAGGCCCTTTCTAGCCTCCTTGATAATGTCGCGACGGATATCTCTAGTCGACTTTTCCTTCGACTTCTTTTTGGTCTTGTCCTTGACCTTTTCCTTCGACTTCTTCTTGGCCTTGTCCTTGACCTTTTTCTTAGGCTTTTCTTTGGACTTTTCTTTTGGCTTTTCCCCAGGTTGAGGGGCATCCGAAGGCTGCGGGTTCTGGTCGGTGGCACCGCCGCGGATTGCCGGACCCGGTCCGTATTCTACGGTTCCAAATCCGTCGGTGTGTTGTACGCGAGCACCTTCGAAGCGTTGCTCCAACTGCCCTGCAGACTTTTTAACGTCAGACGTGGGGTATCCCATGTGTCCGCGTTCAAAGCCTTTATCTTTCCAGTATTTCCAGATGACACCCCAGGTAGCGTGCGCTCCGGTGTTAGGCGACCAGTGCGTTGCTCCACGCTGGAATGCTTGGTAGGAACCGCGCTTAAGAGGTTTTTCGTTCTGAGTGGGCAAGCCCAGGTCGCTCCGGTTCTTCTTCCACGCACTGGCCATGCCATTGCGCAGGATGACCGCACCCGTTGCCTTCGTCCAGGTGATGTAGCCGTGGGTGTACTTCTGTACGTATCCGCCGCCCCACTTGTATTCCTTGCCCTGTGGGCGACCCAGGACTTTTTCATTGCCCTTGTACGCCTTTTTGATAGGGGTCAGGTTTTGTTTCCGTGGCTTTTTCTTCTTCGGGGCTTCGACTTTTTGGCCCTTTTGCAGTTTAGAGACTGCGTTACGGATTTCTCCCATTCGGGCGTAGAAAGCGTCACCTGGGCAGTCGGTGTTGCCTACATTGCGGTGTGAGGTAATTGTTCGGATTGAGCGTCCGTTGACGTTTGTCCGACCTTTTGCGTCGACGCCGTTGAGCTTCCACGCAATAGCGTGTTCAACTGCGTTCAGAGCTTCGGCACTAGGTGCTTTCTTGTCGTAGTCACCCATAACCGAGATCCCGAAGGTTCCAGTGTTAAAGCCCTGTGCGTGTGCACCGACTACGGGGCGGTTGATGTTGCCGGCACGTCCCTGCCACATGCGTCCATACTTGTCGACGAGAACGTTGTATCCCACGTCGGCCCAGCCACGCCCCTTGGTGTGGAACGTGTAGATTCCGCGAATGATGCCAGGAACATCGCCAGCCGAGTAGTTGTTTGATCCGGCAGTGTGGTGGATAACCGCAGCCTTAACCTTAGGGGCATACGACGGACTGCCATTGCGCAGTCGTTCGTTGGCTCC
>CABTZC010000172.1 GCA_902489185.1 uncultured Brevibacterium sp.
GTCATCATCTCCACCGCAACACTTGCCCTGCAGTCACAGATCATCCAACGCGACCTACCCCGGCTTACGAAAACGGTAGGGGCCATCACCGGGCGGAAGCCCACCTCGGCGGTATTAAAAGGACGGCGCAACTACGTGTGCCTCCACAAGCTGGGAGGCGGGTACCCGGGTGATGAAGAGTCCGCGTTGTTCGACGTTGGTGCTGACATTGAAGGGCACCGAGGTGGCTCAATGACCGCGACCGAAGCCGAGATCGCGCGGATCCGGGAGTGGGCCGATGCGACCTCGACGGGGGACCGGGACGACCTGGTGCCCGGCGTGTCCGACCGGACATGGTCGCTGGTGTCCGTGAACTCGTTCGACTGCCTGGGGTCCACGTGTCCCATGTTCGAAGAGTGCTTTGCCGAACGCGCCAAGAACACCGCGGCAGACTCCGACATTGTGGTCACCAACCACGCGCTCTTGGCCATTGAAGCGCAAGGAGAGCAGTCGGTGCTGCCGGAACATTCGGCGGTGGTGATCGACGAGGCGCACGAACTGCGCGACCGTGTGACCGGCGCGCTCACCGGGGCGATCACGCATGCGCTTCTGAGCGCAGTGGTTTCCACAGCTAAGAAACACACTGCCGCCACGGCGAACACCATTCAGGCGCTCACCACGGCCAGCGACCAGTTCGCGGCTGCCCTGGAAGAACACGAGCCAGGTCTGTTACGCGTGTGGCCAGAAGACCTGAGTGACGCGCTATCAGCCGTGCACGATGCGTTGCGGGATTTGAGCTCACAGGTCGGGGGAGTGTCCAAGGAATCCGAGCCCGATGCTGGACGACACATGGCTCGTGCGCGCATCGATGAAGCGTATGAGCTGGTGGAGCGGTTGCTGGACCGCAACAGCAACGATGTCGCGTGGATTTCGACGAATACGTTTAAGGAAACCACCACTACGTCGCTCGTAGTGGCGCCACTGAGTGTGGCGGGTACGTTGCGGAACGGGTTGTTTGCTGAGTCCACTGTAGTGGCGACATCGGCGACACTGGCGTTGGGTGGCAAGTTTGAACCGGTTGCGGCTGCCCTGGGTCTGGCAGGAGAGGATGCGCCACGGTACGACGCGATCGACGTGGGTAGCCCGTTTGACTACCAGAAGCAGGGCATTCTCTACGTGGCCGGTCACCTGCCTAAGCCCGGCAGGTCCGGGGTTAATGTTCAGGTGTTGGACGAAATCGTGGAGCTCATTGAGGCGTCCCGAGGTGGTGCCCTAGGACTGTTTTCGTCCCGGCGTGCCGCTGAAGAGGCTGCGCAGTTTGTGCGGGAGCGCACGCGCTACCAGGTGTATTTGCAGGGCGAAGACACGCTCTCCGTTTTGGTGAGAGACTTCGCCGCCGATGATTCGGCTGTTCTGTTTGGCACCATGTCGCTGTGGCAGGGCGTGGATGTGCCCGGGCTGACCAACCGGCTGGTGCTTATTGACCGGATTCCTTTTCCACGCCCTGACGACCCGTTGTCGCAGGCGCGCACGCAGGCGGCTGCGTCGAGGGGTGCGAACGGGTTCATGGCGGTGTCGGCAACGCACGCAGCGCTTCGGTTGGCGCAGGGAGCTGGGAGGCTGATCCGCACGTCGCACGACCGCGGTGTGGTTGCGCTTTTGGACTCGCGTGCGCGCACCGCAGGTTATTCAAAGTTCTTGCTCGATTCGCTTCCGCCACTGTGGCGGACAACAAATTCTGGCCTGGTGAAGCAAGCCTTGGAGCGCCTGGCAGCTGGAGTTGTCGCCGGGGAAGTTGGCGCTGGGGCCGCTGCAGCTTCTACAGCCGACGAATAACGGCGGTGACCAGACCCATGATGAGCGCGTGATCGCCGTCGATGGGTTCGTAGTCCTTGTTCTCAGGGACCAGCCACTGTTTGCCACCTTCGCGTTTGAGTGTCTTCACGGTGGCTTCGTTGTCGAGCAGAGCTGCCACGATTTCGCCGTTGTTGGCCGTGGACTGTTTGCGCACAACGACCCAGTCGCCGTCGCAGATGGCTGCGTCGATCATGGAGTCACCTACGACCTGCAACAGGAACATCTCGCCCGACCCCACAACCTGACGGGGGAGTGGAAAGACATCTTCAATGTGCTGTTCGGCTGTGATGGGGCCACCGGCGGCGATACGTCCCACGACAGGAACCAGCGCGGTGTTCGCGGAGGTTTCTGGAGTGATGTTGTTGTTGTACTCGATTTCATCAGGGTTGACGACTTCAAGGGCCCGAGGTCGTTTAGGATCACGGCGCACGTACCCCAAGCGTTCCAACTGGTTCAGCTGGTGAGCCACGGACGACAGAGAAGCCAGCCCGGCGGCCTGGCCGATTTCACGCATGCTTGGTGGGTAACCGTTGGTGTAGACGGCATGCTCGATGCATTCGAGGACTTGGCGCTGACGTGGGGTCAGGCGCCTGTCGGTGCGTGACACCGAGTCTTCTGGTAGTGACCGCGAGTGCAGTGACTCCTGCTCTTGAATGTCTGCAATGACGCTTTCGTTGCGTGGGCGCCCCCGGCCCCGCTTTGCTTTTTCTGCCATGTTTCCTCCCAATGTGTGCCGGTGTGCCCGGCTAAACGTGCGATCCAAAAACTGTGTCAGACCCTCCTGGAACAGTCAGGTGTGAAAGCAAATGAGATCGCGTTTGAATTTATTTTCGCACATTTGTTCGAGAAACAGTAGACATTTGTTCGAATGTTGTGTTCAATAGAACATAGATTCGATAGAACATTAGTTCGAATGGAGGATTGACATGACGCGTGTAGCTCGCACATATGCGGTTCGCCGGTTGGTTGTCGTTCTTGCGTTGGTTGTTGGGGCGTTTGCTATTACCTTGGCAGTACTTCCGGCGCAGGCTTCTGAAAGCGAGAAGCCAACGCAGACAGTGACGGTGACGGTGCAGGAAGACCAGTCGTTGTGGACCATCGCTCGTGAGCACAGTGAGGGTGCTCCCACTGATCAAGTGGTTAATCAGATCAAAGTTCTCAACGGGCTCGAAGGTTCGCTTGTGCGACCCGGACAAAAGCTCGAAGTGCCCTCACGTTAAACTCGTGGCGTGGTTGAAAATCTTCCGGTTCGAAACGATTTGCGCGGTGCAAAGCCATATGGCGCACCGGTGCACGATGTGCCCGTCCGTCTCAACGTCAACGAGAACTCTTATGACGTTCCGCCGGTCGTGGTCGAGGCGCTGCAGAAGAACCTTGGGGAGGAGCTGCAACATCTCAACCGTTACCCGGACCGCGAATTCACTCGTTTGCGGGAGCTCCTGTCGCAGTACCTGTCCACGGTTCTGCAAAAGCAGGGAAACGGTAAGCTCACTCAGATTCCGCCCGAATGGATCTGGGCAGCCAATGGCTCGAACGAAGTTCTGTCTCACATTGTCCAAGCGTTTGCAGGGCCAGGACGTACGGCGCTCGGGTTTGAGCCCAGCTATTCGATGCACCCGCTTATCACCACATCGACGGGTGCCACATGGATCAAAGCCTCACGCAACGATGACTTCACACTGGATGCTGACACGGCAGTTAACGCAGTGCGTGAGCACAAGCCAGATGTCACGTTCATCTGTACTCCAAACAACCCCACTGGTTGTTCAACTTCGCTCCACGTCGTAGAAGCAGTTCTCAAAGAGACGGAAGGAATCGTCATTGTCGACGAGGCCTACGCCGAATTTGCGCGGCCCGGTTTCCGCACTGCACTCGACCTTTTGCCAGACAACCCGCGCTTGGTCGTTTCCCGCACCATGAGCAAAGCCTTTGCCTTTGCCGGTGCACGCGTCGGTTACGCCGTTGCGCACCCAGACTTTATCGACGTCCTGCGCCTGGTGCGTCTGCCGTATCACCTGTCCCGCCTGACCCAAGCAGCGGCTTGTGCGGCACTTGAACATACGCCGGCGCTGCTGGAAAACGTGGAACGCCTCGTGGAATCGCGCAACACCATGAGCGAAGCGTTGACAGAACTGGGATACTCGGTCGTGCCTAGTGATTCGAACTTCCTGATGTTCGGCAACATCACTGACCCGCAGGCCATGTTCGAAGAACTCCTCGCGCACGGTGTCCTGGTACGCAACAACGGAATCCCTGGTCACCTGCGCGTTAACGCAGGAACCGACTTCGAAACTACGGAATTCATTCGCGCAATCACAGACGTGACGCGAACCCACCCTCACCTCCAAGGACAGGCATGACCCGCACAGCAACGGTTACACGAACCACCTCGGAATCCGACGTCACCGTCAGCCTCAACCTCGACGGGGCCGGAACCTCTACCATCTCAACGGGCGTTCCGTTCTTCGACCACATGCTCACGGCGCTGTCCAAGCACTCGTGCATCGACATGGAGATCAGCGCAACCGGTGACACACATATCGACGTTCACCACACCGTGGAAGACACGTCGATTGTGATCGGCCAAGCGCTCAAAGAAGCGCTGGGCACAAAAGCCGGAATCCGCAGGTACGGACACGCGTATGTGCCACTGGACGAAAGCCTGGCGCGGGCCGTGGTCGATATCTCCGGGCGCCCGTACTTTGTCCACACAGGAGAACCTGAAGGACAGCAGTACCACCTGATCGGCGGGCACTTCACCGGATCAATGGTGGGGCACGCGTTAGAATCGCTGAGTATTTCAGCTGGGCTGACAGCTCACGTGACGTTGTTGGCGGGGCGCGACCCCCACCACATTGCCGAAGCCCAGTTCAAAGCGTTCGCGCGAGCACTGCGCACAGCAGTCGAATCCGACCCTCGCACCGACGCCATTCCATCCACTAAAGGAGCCTTGTGAGCCGGACTGTCATCGTCCCCCCGTTTGGACTTCCCAAACAGCTTGCCGCTGCATGCAAACTGAACAACATCGACGGATATGTCGTCCCAGTCGGCGACTTTTCAGCGGTCGTGCAGCAGTCGTCCTCAACCGAGGAAGGCAACCGTGCAGCCTCGGCGATTTCCAAACTGGCGGGGAAGCACGAAGTCTTGCTGCTGACCCGTGCGGATGAACACATCGACGCCGGACACTACCGCCATGGAA
>CABTZC010000173.1 GCA_902489185.1 uncultured Brevibacterium sp.
GCGGTAGCGGTGGGATTTGAACCCACGGTAGGGGGTTGCCCTACACAACATTTCGAGTGTTGCACCTTCGGCCGCTCGGACACGCTACCGCGGAATACTCTATTGTGAGCGCCGCATTCAAGTCAAACCCGCGCACGGTCACACGTGGGTGTTCTCACCTGCGGGCTGCGAAGAACTCCTCCAACACGCGAGCGGTTTCATCCGCCATGACGCCCGCATACACCTCGGGGCGGTGCAAGGAACCGCGGTCACGCGGCAGATCCCATTGAGATCCACATGCCCCCGCTTTTTCGTCAAACGCGCCAAACACAATCGCGTCCACGCGCGCACCCACGGCCGCGCCCGCACACATCGCACATGGCTCAAGCGTGACCACGAGGGTCGCGCCGTCTAACCTCCACCTCCCCAACCGGGCGGCGGCAGCGCGCAGAGCAACGACCTCGGCGTGGGCGGTGGGGTCCCCGTCGGCTTCACGACGGTTCCGCCCTCGCCCCACAACTTCACCGTCCACCACAACGACAGCGCCTACCGGAACATCACCGCTGGCGGCACATGCACGAGCTTCGTCTAGTGCGATCTGCACCCATTCGCGGTGGTCTGACCGACTCTGCAGGGGGCTCACCAGCGTCTTAGCGCGCCGCCTCAAGGGCCTCGCCGAAGCCCACAATTTCACCTACGTGGGCGACGATTCGGGCAGGGTCGGCAGAGTGCTTTTCGCACTGGTCCAACAGGTCGCTGGCACTGACCCCGAGGTCGTCGAAAATGTCGGAGTCGCCGCCCCACGTAGAGTCCTCGTCGGGGAACATCGCGGACTCAGCTTCGTCATCGTCACTTGGCTCTTCGTAGTCGTCGTCAAAGTCGTCGCCGTCTTCAAGCTCATACTCGTCAAGAGGTGAGTCGAGGTAATCCTCAAAGAGATCGGCATACGGGCTGGCCTGCGCGGCTTCGATGTCGGAAATAAACACCTTGATGTTGTCGACTTCGGTGAGGCGCACAATGGCGAACCATTCGTCTTCGCGTTCGACAATCGCGACAGCTTCGCAGTCCTCACCTGCAACAGAACGGAGGGTTTCGGCCAGCTCGTCCAGGTCTGACCATTCTTCAACGTCGATATCTACGGGGCGGTATTCGTCGCCTGTCTGAGCAACGGCTGCAGTGAAATATGACATACCCCAATTGTTGCGCATGATCCGGCCGTGCGCACAGCCTTTTACATGTAAAAGTCTCCGCGTGTCCGGAAGTGTCCGAGGATCCGCCAGCACCTCACCGGCCCTGCCGCCTCTTGTGCGAATGACGCAGTTGCTCCCGGCACACCCCACCACACATAAGGCATAATTTTTGACATGGAACTTCATGTTGCCGACCACCCCCTGATTGCCCACAAGCTCACTGTTCTGCGTGACGAACGAACCGATTCTACGCGTTTTCGCCAGCTCGCCGACGAACTTGTCACGCTTCTCGCGTATGAAGCGACCCGCAACATTCGCGTGACGGACAAGCACATCCGTACACCCGTTCAAGAAACCGTGGGGGTCGAACTGGCGACCCCACGCCCACTCGTCGTGCCTATTCTGCGCGCTGGCCTAGGAATGCTCGACGGCATGATGCGCATGATCCCCACTGCGGAAGTCGGATTCCTTGGCATGGTGCGCAACGACGAAACCCTCGAAGTGACCACGTACGCGGAACGCCTTCCCAGCGACCTGAAGAACCGTCAGGTATACGTTGTTGACCCCATGCTGGCCACCGGAAACACGCTGATCATGGCCGTTGAGTACTTGTTGGAACGCGGGGTGTCCGAGGTGACAGCGGTCTGCCTGGTTTCGGCACCTGAAGGCGTAAAGGCTGTCAGCGACCGTTTTGACGGACGGGCCAACATCTCGATTCACACTGCCGCATATGACGAGGGCCTGAATGACGACGCATACATCGTTCCGGGGCTGGGCGACGCCGGCGACCGCCTATACGGCGTCGTGTAACCGCACGCGCCACCACCTCGGGATGTCACATAGTGTCATAATTCTTCATAAAGTCATGATTTATGACATGGTGAATGAGCCTCGAATCCTCGTATGAAGAACAATGACGATATGACACAGCAACGGAACAGCGGACCACTCCCCCAGCGTCGTCCCTCATCAGCAAGCGCTGCGCACCCTCGAAGCGCAGTCGCGATGCGCCGCCAGGGGTCACGTCTTGCACCGGTCGACGCCGAACAGGCACCCCGCACGTTCGGCCCAGCTGGCGTCACTCAAACCCCTCACGCTGCCCGAGGCATCGCTATTTACATCGGCCTGGACGAAGAGAAGGCCGCACAGGACGGAACCAACCTCACCCAAATCGCGCAGGCCCTCCAGGATTACGCAAAAGAGCTCGCATCCCAGGCTGAGACCTCGGCGGTCATTGCGTTGGCCCCAGAAGGCCGAGGTCGTGACCTGGAAGCGGTGCGCGCCGCCTTGAGTGGGTCCCCAGCGGCGACTGGCGCAACGGCCGGTCGGCACGGGCCACTTCGTACGCGTATTCCCTCCCGCATCCAGCCCCCAGCGACGCGCGAGGACTTGGGCCTGCGCGTCGACATCCCCCGTCGCGAAATCTACGTGGACGGCGAACCACAGAAGATCACGGCTAAAGAGTTTGACCTGTTGGCAACCTTGGTCAGTCACCCGGGCGAGTCCTTGTCACGCGAGGAACTCATCGAACAGGTGTGGGCCGGCCAAGACACCGACGAACGCACTGTTGACGTGCACATTCGAAGGCTGCGGAACCGTTTAGGGTCCTACTCCAGTGTGATCCGCACGCTCCGAGGTGTGGGATATAGGTTCGACGAACACCCAGATGTTTCCGTGTGGCTCGCAACAGCAGTGAAATAACCCCCAGAAAGTTCACCCGATGCGCGTGTGGCGCGCTACTCAACCTTCAGAAACCCTGCAAAAGTTCTCATAACCGCGGTCAGGGTGTGACCGTAGAGTTAAAAGGCAATGCGCAAAGGGACATGTGTTTTTCTCATAGGGGCGGGTCTGGCTGCCCTGCTTCTGCTGCACCATTTGATTCCGACTACCCGTGGGCTTGCTCTTGTGGTAGAAAGCGTGCTCCCGTGGACTGGAGTCCTGATTGCTTTACTGCTGATCGTGGGACTCATCAGGTTCTCCGTATGGTCCGTGATCGGTGTCGTTCTACCTGCGCTTGTGTGGGGCCAAATGTTTGGCGTGTACCTCAAGCCCTCCAATGAACCCGACCACACGGACATTGTGGTTGCCACCCAAAATGTGGGGGCGCGCCTCCCTGAACCCTCGGCCACTGCGCTGAACATCATTGAACGCAAACCTGACATTGTCACGCTGCAAGAGATTGAGTCGTTGTCCGGGAAGATCATTCGCGAACAGATGGACAAGAGCTTCAAGTACCACAAAGTGAGTGACACGGTTGGCCTGTGGTCTAAGTGGCCCATTAGCGACACTGAGGAAATCGATTTGGGCCTGTCCTGGCCACGCGCCTTTGCCGCAACTGTCAAAACTGACCACGGGAACGTGCGCGTGTATTCCGTTCACATGCCATCAGTGCGCCCAGGCAGTGAATCACTACGTAACACCGCTCTCCAGACTGTGGCGCAGAAAGTGTCAGAGGACCCGGCCCAGAGAGTCATTGTCGCTGGCGATTTCAACTCCACCAGCACTGACCGCTACTTTGCTGACCTCAACGATTCGCTCACGAACACTCGGCGCGCATCCGGTGGAGGTTTCGGTTTTACGTGGCCGTCCCAGTTCCCTGTGGCGCGCCTTGACCATGTTTTGGTCCGTGGCATGGACCCAGTGTCTGACACGGTGTTACCCCGTGGGACGTCAGATCACCGAGCAATCGTCGCAGGCATCAACCTGAGTAAATAAACCGCTGAGGTGTAAGCACCCACCTGCTTAACCACCAGCGGGCTTACTTGTTGGTTGCCATGGGGCACTTACCCGATGGAAGTGCTTTGTCTGCGTAACGACCTTGGCGTAAAACTGATTCGATCTCGCCAATTGTTAGCGCGTAACCCGTTTCTTTGTCATTGAGCGACGTGGCGAAAACCATGCCTACCGCTCGGCCATTCTTATCCAGTAACGGGCCTCCGGAGTTACCCTGCCGAATGATTGCACGAAGCGAGTACACGTTCCGTGTCACTGATTCGTCGTCATAAATGTCTGTACCACGCGCTTTCAAGGTTTCTCGCGTGCGGGCTGGCGAGATCGTATATCCCCCGTTGCCCGGAAATCCGACAGCGACTGCATCGGCTCCAGCGTTGAGATCCGCCCCGGTTTGCAACGGTGTGGCATTTAAGCCAGGCACTCGAAGCACAGCGACGTCACGTTTAGGATCAAACGCCACCAGCTGGGCGTCAAACACTTTGCCTTTTCCATTGACCTGAACCGTCAAATCAGTAGAACCTGCAACGACGTGCGCATTCGTTGCAACATGCTCTGGCGCGAAAACCCACCCCGTTCCGGATTGCAGGTTGTCGCACGTAGTCTTTTCAGTTCTTATCTTGACAACTGACCCACTGACAGATTTACCGACCTGAACCATGTCAGGGTTCGGTTCACCGATCCCACGAATACGTTCCGGCTGCCCCTTAAAAACGGTGGGGAACCCGTAATCAACAAGTGCCTTGTCCAGCGTCCCAATAACCACGTTTGGGTCAGCTGGCATGATCGAGTCCGCGATCGCAACAATGCGCGATTCGGCAACAGCACGGTTGAGTTGCACAAAAGGTGTTGTACGAATCCACGTGGCAGCCAGCCACACACACAGCAAAAACGAGACGACACCAACGAACGCCCCCAGCCCAGCGTCAACCCACTTTCCTGGGGTCTTGTGTAGGACACGTCGCAACAACGTGCCCAACCAGCCACCAAGACCAGCGACCACAAAACCGACAATCAGTGGAGCCAGCGGGACGACCCACGGGGGAACGACCTCGGCGTTGGCACTTCCATTCACCCAGCCAACTACCGGGCCAGCCAGAAACCGGCCCAATACAAACCCGGCA
>CABTZC010000174.1 GCA_902489185.1 uncultured Brevibacterium sp.
CGCGGCCCGGGCTCCCACACGGTCTCACACTCAAATGTGGGCACGTGAGCGGATAACAGCGTCGCCTCTTCACCCGTGGCGTGAGTGAGAAGTCCCGTCCACATGTCACTGTCCAACGTGGCCGACATCGCATACACGCGCAGATCATCCCGCATCGCCCCGACTTGCGCCACGAACGCGCACGCCAGGTCCGAATCGATCGACCGCTCATGGACCTCGTCCAAAATGACGGCCGAAACACCTGCCAACTCCGGGCCCCGCAATAGCCTGCGGATCAACACCCCAGTCGTCACGAACTCCACCTTCGCGTCCGCTGGGACGTCGCGGTCACCTCGGACGGTGTACCCCACCGGCAACCCGGAGAGTTCCCGCAACCGGGTAGCCGCCGCCTGGGCGGCGATGCGGCGAGGCTGCGTGACGATCACGCGCCCTGACCCCAGGTTGGCAACCGCGGGCGGGACCACGGTGGTCTTACCGGAACCCGGGGGTGCCTGGATAACAGCTACCCGAGGTCGTTGATCCGCGATCTGCTCCACGAGCGAGGCTGCGGGCAGGTTGGCAGAGATTCGGCCGAGGTCGAACATCACTTAGCGAACCAGCTCGAATCCACGGGTTCTTCGTTCGGTTCGATGTCGGACAGCGACGTGTAAACTTCGTCGCGCAGGTCCGCGAAGTGCTCGTTGGGGTCGAGGATGGTCACTGTGTGGCCGCGGCGCTTGAGCTCAAAGATTCCAGCGTGGAGCAGCTTGTACCCCACCAGGGACACCGATGGTACGCTCCTGAAATCGATGACGATGGGTTGCTTGTTTTCTGGCGTCTCAAGAATGGAGCGCAACGCTTTTTCAGCCAAGGAGAAGTCCATGCTTCCCTGAATGTGAATGTGCAGGCGGCCAGAGCTGTCCGTTTCTTTCTCCAAAACAGACGACAGAACAGGGCTGGGCGGCCTCATCATGTGCAGGCCCAGGTCTTCGCTCATGCGTTCAAATGCGTCCACGCCACGTACCGAGTTGCCGAACTTATCAATCGGAGGTGAGAACGCTGCCGCACCCATCTGGCCGGGCAGTGACCCCATAATGCAGCCAGAAACCCCGGACTTTGCAGGAATCCCCACATTGGTGAGCCAGTCACCAGCCGCGTCATACATTCCGCACGTGGTCATCACGGACAACACCTGCTGGGCCACCCACTCCGGAACTACACGCTCGCCTGTCTGCGGGTTCACCCCACCGGAAGCCAACGTCATGCCCATCACTGCCAGGTCCTTGGCCGTCACCGCAACGGAACACTGACGCGTGTAGCCGCGTACCACCTCGGCGGGATCACTGATGATGAGGTCATTTGCACGCACCAACGCAGCCAATGCCAAATTACGCCACGCCTTGTCGATCTCCGACTCATACACGGCGTCGTCATAGGACAGCTCCCGCCCAGCAAAAGCGCTCATCCCGGCAAGAATCCGCTTCTCGCGTTCCTCCCGGCTGGCCCCTCGCGAATGAACCAGGGCGTGGGTGGTCACCGCGCCAATGTTGATCATGGGGTTGTCTGGCCGTCCGGTCGCTTCGTCCAGGCTGATCGAGTTGAACGGGTCGCCAGATGGTTCCTCACCGACAGATTCGTTGACGCGCTCCAGGCCACGGTCGGCAAGTGCCATCGCATATACGAACGGCTTAGATACCGACTGGATAGAAAACTGCGTATCGGAGTCTCCCACGGAATAGACGATTCCTTCTGGGGTGCACAGGGACAGCCCAAACAGAGTGGGGTCCTGATTGGCGAGTTCGGGAATGTAATCTGCCATCGCCCCACCGGTTTTCCTCAAACCGGCTTCATGGATCGATTGCAAGTATTCGGTGACAGGGGAATACGCAGGATTCGAAGCGAGGGTTTCCATGGCTACTAGACTAGTGCCCATGCGAATCGTTCGTTTTGTTCACAACGACGCGCCACACTACGGCGTAGTTGAAGGAAACCTCCCTGAAGTTAGCGACGACGGAACTCTCGACACCTCGGAATTGGAGGTGGCGGTCTTAAGTTCTGACCCATTCTTTAGCCCTGCGCAATCGACCGGTGAACGCCTGCCCTATGACGAAGTGCGGATGTTGGCCCCGATCCTGCCCCGCTCAAAAGTCATTGGGGTGGGCCGGAATTTTGCCGACCACGCGCGCGAACTCGGAAACGATGTTCCGGTGAGCCCGCTGACGTTCTTCAAGCCCAACACCTCGGTGGTGGGGCCCGGTGAGCCTATCCGGTTGCCAGCGATCAGTGAAGAAGTGTCCTATGAAGCTGAGCTGGCCGTGGTGATTTCCAAGATCGCCAAGAACGTCGCGCCAGAAAACGCGTATTCCTATGTTTTGGGATACACCGCGGCAAACGACGTGACGCTTCGCGACATCCAGCGGATCGACAAACAGTGGTCACGAGCCAAAGGCTTCGACTCCAGCTGCCCGCTGGGGCCATGGATCGAAACCGAATACGACCCAGAAAACGTGCGCATCCGTTCGTGGGTTGACGGTGACCTCAAACAAGACGGGAACACTGAAGACTTCATCTTCGACATTCCCACCGTCATTGCCCACCTGACCGAAGTCATGACCCTGCTCCCAGGTGACGTCATCTTGACGGGAACACCCGCGGGAGTAGGTCGCATTGAGGCGGGTAACCGCGTCGACATTGCCATTGACGGGCTGGGAGTTCTGTCCAACCCCGTCATGGACGTTTAACGTCTAGCGTCTAACCGCGCCGCAGGTTCGGCCGCGTATCTCATCCATCCGTATTTCTGCACATATACAAAGAAGGAACACCGTGACTGTACGAGTCCGCTTTTGCCCGTCACCAACCGGAACCCCGCACGTGGGAATGGTGCGTACCGCCCTGTTTAACTGGGCATACGCCAAGCACACCGGCGGAACCTTTGTTTTCCGTATCGAAGACACCGACGCCGCCCGCGACTCAGAAGAGTCCTACGCCCAAATCATCGAAGCCATGAAGTGGCTGGGGTTGGACTGGGACGAAGGTATCGACGTGGGCGGACCACACGGCCCATACCGCCAGTCCCAGCGTGGCGACATTTACGCCGAGGTCATTGAGAAGCTCAAAGCCGGTGGCCACATTTACGAGTCGTACTCCAACGCAGAAGAGATCGAAGCTCGTCACCGGGCTGCCGGCCGTGACCCCAAACTGGGCTACGACGGCTACGACCGTGACCTGACCGAAGAACAGATCGCAGAGTTCAAGGCACAGGGCCGCGAACCTGTGTGGCGTGTGCGCATGCCCGATGAAGACATCACGTTCACCGACATGGTGCGCGGGGACATTACGTTCAAGGCCGGTTCTGTTCCCGACTTCGTGGTTGTGCGCGCCAACGGTCAGCCGCTGTACACCCTGGTCAACCCGGTTGATGACGCGCTCATGGGCATCACCCACGTGCTGCGTGGTGAAGACCTGTTGAGCTCAACCCCACGCCAGATTGTTCTGTACGAACACCTCAAGGCGATCGGTGTTGCCGAGCGCACCCCAGAGTTTGGTCACCTGCCGTACGTGATGGGTGAAGGCAACAAGAAACTGTCCAAGCGTGACCCCGAATCAAACCTGTTCCACCACCGCGACAACGGGTTTATCCCCGAAGGTTTCATCAACTACCTGGCTCTTCTGGGCTGGTCGATCGCGGCTGACCGCGACATTTTCACGGTTGATGAACTCATCGAAGCGTTCGACGTCCACGACGTCTTACCTAACCCGGCACGTTTCGACGTGAAGAAGGCCACGGCTATCAACGCTGACCACATTCGTATGTTGGACGTTGACGACTTTGCGCAGCGTCTGGTGCCGTATCTGCAGGCGGCCGAGGTGTTGCCCCAGGAACCGAGCGACGAACAGTTGGCAGTGTTGAAGGACGCGGCTCCGCTTGTGCAGACCCGCATGAACCTGCTCAGCGAAGCCCCTGATCTTCTGCGTTTCCTCTTCGTGTCAGATGACAACTTCGAGTTCTACGAAGACGGCCTCAAGACCCTGAAAGACACTGCCCCTGAGGTGCTGGACCAAGCAATTGAAACGCTGGAGCCCATCACCGACTGGACCACCGACACGCTCCACACAGCATTGCAAGAAACCCTGGTGGACAAGGCCGGAATCAAGCCGCGCCTGGCGTTCGGGCCGCTTCGCGTGGCTGTTTCTGGGCGCCGAATCTCGCCACCTCTGTTCGAATCCATGGAGATTCTGGGCAAGGACTCGTCCATGGTCCGTCTGAACAAGTTGCGCGAACACCTGGCTGAGTAATCCGCCAGCACGCCCTGAGCCACGAAACCTGGCAACCACCTCGGCGAACAACGACAAGGAGACCCATGCTCACCCGCACGTTCACGATTCCCGGACTCACTGTTGACGAACACACCGTCACGGTGCCGCTCGATCACTTTGGGGATACCCCAGGGGAGCTCGAGGTGTTCGCGCGCGTGTACTCCCTGTCGGATTCTGCGGAAAAGCCGTACCTGGTGTATCTGCAGGGTGGGCCAGGGTTTGAAGCCCAGCGAGTGACAGACCCATCCGGGTGGGTTGGGCGCGCACTTCGCGAATACAACGTGGTCATGTTGGACCAGCGGGGCACCGGGCAGTCCAGCCCTGTGGGGTTTGTCGACGGGCACTTCGTGGGCACGGGTGAGAACCAGGCACCGGCGACGGTTGCGGACTACCTGACGCATTTCCGGGCGGACGCCATTGTGGAGGACGCCGAGGTCGTTCGCCAGTCCCTAGGCGCCTCCACTTGGGCGGTGTTGGGGCAGTCTTTTGGCGGGTTTACCGCGTTGCGGTACTTGGCAGAACACCCGGAGTCCTTGGAGCGCGTCATGTTCACCGGCGGGCTGCCGCGGGTGCCGGGTGCTTCCGGCAGTGAGACTGACGCTGATCCTGTGGTGGCGTACCGCGACACGTGGGCGACCATGGAAG
>CABTZC010000175.1 GCA_902489185.1 uncultured Brevibacterium sp.
CTATCGCGATAGCCGGTACACACGGAAAAACGACAACCACCTCGATGACCACTGTGGCGTTGCAAGCAGCAGGGGAGGACCCCTCCTTTGCGATCGGCGGTCAGCTTTCGAAAACCGGCACCAACGCGCACGCTGGGTCTGGTGATGTGTTTGTCGCGGAAGCCGATGAATCTGACGGATCGTTTTTGAAGTACCGTCCCGAGGTTGGAGTCATCACGAACGCTGAAGCAGATCACCTCGATCACTATGGGAGTTGGGAACGGGTGCGTGAAGCGTTCGTCGAATTTAGTGCTCACGTAGGCAATGTTGGTGGCACGCTTATCGTGTGTGCAGACGACGAAGGTGCTGCGTCGATCGGACGTGAGGCTCGTGAGAACGGCGCTAACGTCATCTTTTATGGCGAAAGCGACGACGCCGACGCTCGCGTACATGCTGAGACTCACGGCCAAGGAGTGAGCGTTTCAATCGCTTTTGAAGGACACGAATATGCGTTCGACATCGCCCTTCCCGGAACGTACAACGCCCTCAATGCAACTGCTGCGTTTTTGAGTGCGCGGACTGTCGGTGCGGACGCCCAAGGGATTATTCAAGGCTTGGAGACCTTCACCGGAACACGTCGCCGTTTTGAGCTCCGCGGAACCGAAAAAGGGGTGCGCGTCTACGACGATTACGCCCACCACCCTACGGAGGTGACCGCTCTGTTGATGGCAGCGAACAAGGTGGTTGACCCGTCAAACAAGGTGCATGTGGTTTTTCAACCGCATTTGTTTAGCCGCACGAAAAACTTCTACCACGAGTTCGCACGCGCGCTGAGCCTTGCCGACGACGTTATTGTCCTGGATGTTTTCCCCGCACGTGAAGACCCGATTCCGGGCGTAACCGGGGAGCTCATTGCTCGAGAAATCACGAGCGACGTGACATATGTTCCTGCCTTTTCCGATGTTGTCCCCACAGTCGTGGAACGTGTGAAGCCTGGCGACATCGTTCTTACAGTAGGTGCTGGTGACGTCACGATTTTGGGACCGGAACTGCTGGGAGCGCTCGCACGGTGACGCCCATCCCGGTCATTGGGAAGAAGCACGGAATCCGCCTCGCAGTGAAAGTGGGCGCCGGAATCGTTGCGGGGCTCGTGCTTGTCGTCTGCCTCATGTTCTTTACACCCATCATGGGTCTCAAAGACGTGAGCGTAGAAACCGGAGACTTGACTCCTGCCGAGGACGTGCGCACGTTTGTGCTTGAGCGACACGGTGGACGTCCACTTCCCAGGATTTCCATGAATTCAGTTTCTGGGGATATCCGCGCCGCATTCACGAAGTCCGAAGACGTGCGCGTGAGATGGTCGGGGATCAACACCTTGCACGTTTCGATCACGGATAAAAAACCCGTCGCTACACATAAGACCGATGCCGGGTGGGTCAGGTACTCGTCGCGTGGCGAAGAAATTGATGTGGTGAAGCAAGATCCCGAGCTCGTCAATATTCGCGGAGGGAGCCCCCGCGCAATTGAACAAGCGTTGATTGTGGTGCAGCACGTGCCAGACCTTTCCAGGGTGGAGTCGGTCGAAGCGCAAACGGAAGACACCATCACGTTGGTGGTTTCGCACAAAGAATCTACGCGACAGATTCGGGTAGGAGATGCCAGCAACATCGAAAAGAAGCTTACTGTTGCATTTAAACTCCTCGACCACTCCAAGGAATACGTCGACGTTTCTACGCCAGACACACCTGTTGCGCGCTAAAGTTAACTCCAGATCCCACACGGCTTGAACGACACACCGGGGCGGTAGTTGCGCGAGTCGATGAGTGGCAATAGCGTCAAGACAAAGACACCTGTCCCTTAAGCGTCGAAAGAGGAACCGACTTGGCTGAATACCCTCAATCCGGAGCAGACATCAAGGTCGCCGGAACCGGTGGCGGTGGTGTTAACGCTGTACAGCGCATGATCGACGTGGGCCTCCGCGGTGTCGAATTCATCGCGATCAACACTGACGCCCAAGCGCTCGTGCTTTCAGAAGCTGACACAAAACTTGAAATTGGACGCGAACTCACTCGAGGTCTCGGTGCCGGCGCCGACCCAGAAATTGGTCGCAAAGCTGCTGAAGACTCAGAAGAAGCCATCCAGGAAGCACTCGAAGGTGCGGACATGGTGTTCGTGACCGCAGGTGAAGGTGGCGGAACTGGAACGGGTGCAGCTCCTGTTGTCGCACGCATCGCACGGTCGCTGGGTGCCTTGACAATTGGTGTTGTCACACGCCCCTTTACCTTTGAAGGCCGTCGTCGTTCAGCACAGGCTGAAGCTGGAATTGAAGCACTCCGCAAAGAAGTCGACACGCTGATCGTCATTCCGAACGACCGTCTCCTCACCATTTCTGACCGCAATGTCTCGGTCGTTGAAGCGTTCAAGTCGGCTGACGAAGTTCTGCGCTCTGGTGTGCAGGGCATCACCGACCTGATCTCGACCCCAGGCATGATCAACCTGGACTTCGCAGACGTGAAGTCAGTCATGCAGGACGCGGGGACCGCGCTCATGGGAATCGGTTCGGCAGTTGGTGAAGACCGCGCAGTCAAGGCAGCCGAAGCCGCAATCGCATCACCGCTCTTGGAAGCCAGCATCGAAGGTGCGCACGGCGTCCTTCTTTCCATCCAAGGTGGCACCGACCTCGGCCTGTTCGAAGTCAACGAAGCTGCCCGTCTGGTGCAGGAAGCCGCTCACCCGGAAGCCAACATTATTTTTGGAACCGTGATCGACTCCAACCTGGGAGACGAATGCCGTATCACCGTCATTGCTGCTGGCTTTGACATCCCAGTGAATGAGACTCAGACGGCAGCCCCTGCGGTGGCATCGCAAGAGACCACTCCTGCCTCGGACGCGACCGTGGAAGAACCGGAACCGAGCCCGGCGTCGGCTAAGAACGAAACCCCCAGCGACGTTCCTCCGGTCCCGGAATCCTTGCCAGAAGAGCGCACCAAGAACTTCGATAACAACATCGAGATTCCTGACTTCTTGAAGTAACCGTGCTCTACAGCCGCTTCATCCTCCCCAGCAGTCACACACGTGCGCATGTCGCAGTGACGGACCGCTGGGGAGGTTTCAGTTCCACCCCCTTCGGTAGCCTGAATCTTGCGTTGCACGTCGGTGACGATGACACGGTTGTGGCTGCCAACCGAGGGATCCTTGCAAACACGCTAGGACTCGCGCCAGAAGGCCTGCGTTTTATTGATCAGGTTCACGGCAACCGCGTGATTGCCTGGGACGCAGATGGAGCATATGAGCCACTGACGGGCGAACGTACCGAATCACTACGAGCTGACGCGCACGTGACCACAACCCCGGGTTTGGGGTTGGTTGTTATGGTTGCTGACTGCGTTCCGGTCATGTTCGCTGATCCCGAGGTCGGTGTTATTGGGGTGGCGCATGCAGGTCGGGCAGGAATGGTCGACGGAGTCGTGTCCGCGACCGTTGAAGCGATGTGTAAGTTGGGGGCGTCGCACATCAAAGTGGCGATCGGTCCTTCAATTTGCCCGCGCTGTTACGAAGTGCCCGGTGACATGCGCGCGCAGGTTTCGAGCATCGAACCAGTGACTGCTTCAGTTTCACGGGATGGTACTCCTGCCCTCGATGTGGCTGCGGGTGTGGCTGAACAGGCGGTACGTTCGGGGTGCGAGATCGTCGACTTCTCAAGTGCATGCACACGAGAGTCGACCGACCTGTTTTCCTATCGAAAAGACTCGGTCACCGGACGGTTTGGTGCGCTCGTGTGGCTAGAAGAATTAACGACACACCCACTCAAAGACGCGTAACGTCGCCTCGGCTCCGGTACCTTCAAAAGGTGAGGGAACCAAACCACGAGGAGGGCCAATGTCCACCCTAAAGAAAATCAGTAACTACTTTGGTTTCGGTGAAGAGGAAGCCTACGACACTGAACCACGTCACGAACGCAACTCTCAGTACGAAACTCCTGGGTATGAAGCTCCTGTGTACGAAGATGAACAACAGGAGGAAGAGCCTGCGGAAGTGACGCCCATCCGTTCTTCCGTCCGCCCAGTAGAAACGGCATCGCCTGCCAACATGTCAAATATTCACGTGATTCACCCGCGTAGCTACAACGACGCAAAAGCCATTGGTACTGCTTTCCGCGACGGGATTCCCGTCGTGATGAATTTGACGGCTATGGATGAAGCTAACGCAAAACGCCTGGTGGACTTCTCTGCCGGTTTGATTTTTGGTTTGCACGGGTCAATCTCCAAGGTCACCAATAACGTGTTTTTGTTGACACCTGCAAATGTTGAAGTTGGAGAAGAAACGGATTCGGTTGCAAAAACACAGGCGAGCTTTTTTAACCAGAGCTAATTCGTGATTGTTCCCTCTGACGGGCTACCGTATACGGTGGTCCGTCAAATTTTTCTGAAAGAGGTTCCGTGGCGATAGTCCTACAGATTCTTGCGTGGCTTTTGTCGTTGTACGTGTATGTGCTGATTGGCCGCGTCATTATCGATCTGATTCAGGTGTTTGCCCGGGATTGGCGCCCCACTGGCGTGGTGCTGGTATTGTGTGAATGCATCTACACGCTCACCGACCCGCCCATTCAGGCTATTCGTAAAGTCATTCCTCCTCTGCGACTGGGGAATGTTGCGATTGACCTGGGTTTCATCCTTGTATTTATTGGGGTTCAGATGCTTTCGAGATTTCTCTTCGTTCTCTCGGCTCAGGTAGGTTAGACTGACCGTATACGATGACTTGACACATCCATGCTGGTGGTGCGGTATTGTGGCAGTGATCATCGAAATGAATATTTGTACGCACAACCGAAGGTGGCCACATGGCTCTTACGCCTGAAGACGTAGTCAACAAACAGTTCCAGCACGTTAAGTTCCGCGAGGGATATGACGTAGACCAGGTCGACGACTTCCTCGATGAGGTTGTTGTTGAACTGCGTC
>CABTZC010000176.1 GCA_902489185.1 uncultured Brevibacterium sp.
AGCAAAGCTGGGGTGACGGTGAACGAAGCGCGGTCGGTAGTTGGTGTTCTCATGATGAAAGGACGAGCGGCAAAAGACGGGCATGGGTGGAAGAAACATGGCTACGAGACGTAATACCGAGCTTCAGCATGCACTCAAAATAAGCGGTGCTGACTAGTCTTCCGATGTCCATACCGAATTGGAGTTCGTGTTAAGGCGCACTTGCGTCGCTAGGCCTTATTCACTGTGTGATTGACATGAGCAAGAAGGCCAACAACATGATGGATGCCTGGTTACTGTGGGGCTCATTCGGTGGCTCAGTTTCCGCCGCGTGAACGGTAGAAAGCCGGCAACATGGCTAGCAAGATTGCGATGAGTGCCACCTCGACGCCAGGTAGGAGGTATGCCAGAGGTGATCCCACTCCCGCTAGCGCGACACCGATTCCGAGTAGAAGACCTCCGGTCGCCACACCAGTGGATTGTCCCAATTGGCGACTTGCCGAGGCTGAGGATCCGGCCACACCTGAAATCGTCTTGGGTAAACTCGCCATAGCCAAATAATTCACCGGAGTGTTGGCAGCGCCAAAGCCAAAGCCCATGCCACACGAGCCGGCGACGAACACAATCACTGCTACCCAAAGTTTGGCGCTCGTCACCAACGTGACCGCACCGCCAGCGATGAGCACGCCACACAGAGTGGCGAAGGCTGCCGTCCGAATGGCTCCGCGGATCTGCTGCGCTCCTTTCGCCTGCCCAGACCAGGACGCTCCCACCGCGGTGGCAATTGCCAGCGGGACGCTCACTGCTCCTGCCACACCTGCCGTGAGACCGAACAAGTCCTGAAGAACGAAAGCAGTGACGAACAGCGTGGCACCGAGTCCAAGGTAGTTCACAAATGCGATGAGCATCGAGACCGAAAATGATCGGTCGTGAAACGCCCGAGGTGGGATCACCGGGTGCGCCAACTTGCGGTCACGCCATTGCCAAGCCGTGGCACACACGGGAACAGCACAGCCCAGTGCCACTTTTACCCAGGCAGGAGCGTCAGAGCGTAGTTCGATGAAGAATGCGGTCAGGGCAAGCATGCTACTACCCAAAAGGATGTGGGAGACGACGTCGACGTGGCGTTCTTTAGTACCGGGTAGCTCTGGAAAACAAATAAGAACCGCGCAGAGGTACAGGGCACCGAGGCACGCCATTACGGTGAAGAAGGCACGCCACCCGAACAGGTCCGTAACGATGCCACCTGCCACAGGTCCCAAGGCCATGCCCAGGCCGACTGACAAGCCCCACAGTGACATGTAGGAAGCGAGCTGTTCGGGCGTCTGTGCAATTACCCGCAGGGCGGCCAATCCCACGGGCACAAGAACTGAGGCGCCAGTCGCTGCGCACATTCGGCTGAGAGTAAGCCAGATCCCGGAATCTGCCAACATACCTACCGTCGAGCCAAACGTGTAGATCAAGATCCCCGTTACGAGCACCGTACGCTTGTCGTAACGATCCCCCAGAGCGCCACCCAGCATAGTCAGGGCTGCGAGAATGAGGACATATGCGGCTGAAACCCACTGCATGGTGGCTAGGTCGAGGCCCATGTCGTCACGGATGCGTGGAAGTACCAGGTTGAGGCCGGTGTTATTGATGTTGACGGTCAGAGTGCCCATGGCGCAGGTGGCAACCGTGAGTTTCTGGAACGGTACTCTATTTCGCTCATTCAAAGGAGACATGGCTGGTCAAGTTGCTCAATAGTTTTGCTGAGGCTGTCCATATCAGCGGTATAACGGTCTTTTAACACATCAAAATGGAGGCCACTGTTCACATCATTTTTCTCGGTAACTGCTTCGTAACCGTATTTGCGCATTTCCGTTGTGACGTCGATGAGTAGCTGAACGTTTCCGGCGAGAGCAAGACCGGTGGCGACGTCATAATGATATGGCGTGTCCTCCATGCCCGAACGGATGATATCTACCTGGGCATCCGGCTGGCATGCGTAATGAACGATTCGTTGGACGAGTGCAATATCTGGACGTTCGATACAAAACCGAGTTGCAAGATAGCTACGTTCAAGTTGAACCCATTCAATTTCGTGTGGGAGATAGAGCCTGTTGCGCTCGCTAATTCCACGACTCAATACGGCGAGCTGTGTAGCAGGTGAAGTGCTTCCATAGTTCGCCCCGTTGGCCGTAGAGAAGGCCACTAGTGACGCGTCGACTTCTTTCTGGGTTGGTACGTAGCTTTTGGCTAGTTCGCTGAATTCGGAGGAGCATGCAAAATCGCAATTCAGGGGTCCGTGCTGTCGTTCAAGGTCGATGATGACTTGGAGTTCAACAGCTGCTTGCGTAGTTACGAAGTGTGCGCCTCCCATATGAAGGGGCAATGCTGCTTGACTTACCCGTTCCCATTCTCCGAGGTGTCTGATGGCCTCCTTAACCTCGGGCCCATTGCGGCTGGCGCCAAAGCTAATGATTACCGCGTCGTCGTACTCTTGAACGCTGTTGCTGACCGATTGGTAAATTGAGTTAGATGTGGTCTGTTCCTTTGTTTTAGGGTTTCTTGCATGGTAGTGCCAATATCGGCATCCGAGGTCAGCGAGGCGTTTCGCTTCGTCGGTTACGTCTGTGAGGCGGTGCTTGATTGTCATCCCGGATGCGGCTGCGTCGATGACAGGATCTCGACTAGGCTGGTGGTTGCGTGGCGTGAATTTTGCTCCAGTGACAGCAGAACCAAGGATCATTCGATCCATTTGTTTTCCTTTCCAGGCGTCATGCTGATTTAAGCAACAGAGTTGCTCGCTAGCGTTTCCGGAGGGACTCAGTAGAGGTATTTTTAACGTAATAATGTCTTGCGAAGGTAAGCAAGCAGATTTCGCTTATCAAGGAGATAAGGGATTCTCATGGAGTTACACCAACTGCGAGCATTCACCCAGGTCGTCGAGGATGGGTCCTTTCGAGAAGCGGCTGAGACATTGCACCTCACACAGGCTGCGGTCAGTCACTCTATTAAGTCGTTGGAAGGTCGCGTAGGCGTGACACTTCTAAACCGTGGCCGTACAGGTGTCAGCCTGACTGAGGCCGGCGAAGTCCTGCTTCCCTATGCAAAACGTGTCGTGGAGACCATAGACGCAGCTTCGGAGGATCTCGCGTCCCTTCACGGCGCCGGTACTCTGAAACTGGCGACATTTGCGAGCGCATCTAATCACTATTTGCCTGCCGTATTGCAGGAATTCCACAGTCGTTTTCCTCGGATACGTCTTGATATCAAGGAGGGTAACGACCTTGACACACTTGAATGGTTACGAGCTGGAGAAGTAGATGTCGCATTTGTCGTTGGTCACCCCCACAACGTGCAGTTTCAGCCGTTGTACGACGATGACTTCGTGCTCGTCGCAAGACGGGACCAAATGCCTGGCGTCACAGAAAATGCTGTTCCCATTGAAATGGTGTCAGACCAGCGAGTCATAGCAGCCACAGGTGGGTGCGAAAAGGTGGTTAGTGCAGCGCTGTCGGTCGCAAATACTTCTGTCGTGTATTCGGCCGTGGTGCGCGAACCCTCTACCGCTTTAGCGCTTGTGCAGGCAGGGGTTGGCATCACGATTCTTCCTCGTTTGTTAGTCCCGACACTGCCAAGAACTCTCGTCTGCTTAGATATCATTCCGAGAATCTCTCGTCAGATCAGCATCGCTGTTAGGCGGGGCGAGAGACGGTCTCACGCTGTCGCGTCCTTCATGGGACTCGTGGGTCAAATGCGCGGTATCCACGGTCAAGAATAAGCAGTTGACCTCACGCTGGCACTTTCAATGTAGGCAATTTCTTAGTTTGGTACGGCACGCTGGCGCTTCTTAGAACTCAAACGCGAGAGCACATGCCGGTTTGCTATCGCCTAGAGCATTCGGCAGGCGGAGTTGAGGATCACGGATGATTTGGATGAACGTGAGTTGCGGGTGTTCGCCGCGTTGCCCACTGTGAGGGGTGCGGGTTTGGATTCGGTGGCCAGTAAAGCTGGGGTGACGGTGAACGAAGCACGGTCGGTAGTTGGTGTTCTCATGATGAAGGGGCGTGCTGCAAAGGACGCCCACGGGTGGAAGAAGGCTGGTTAGAAGGGCCGTGGCGCTTGATGATTCCGGGTGGTGTTGCGAGTTACCCTCACCCTCTTTCGTTTCTAACTGTTTACACATACACTTGATGTGTGTACATATAGGAGGTGATCGGCGTGACGGCGATTAACCTGGCGCCGGTGTTCACACTCGAACAGGCACGTATGGCGGGACTGCGCAAGGACGAGGTATACGACCTGCTCGCGGCTGAGGAGATCGAGCGCGTCGGACGTGGCGTGTATCTGTACCCCGGCATGCTTGATGAGCGCTTTGTTTCTCTCGCCGCCGCGACGGCTGTGCGATCGGAGGCGACGATGTGCCTGACCAGCGCGCTCGCGCATCATGACCTTACCAACGTGATCCCGTTCGATACCGACATCGCCTTACCGCGTGGAACCAGGCACCCGGCCGGGTTCGACCACGTGACATGGCACAGCTTCGCCACCGACACCTTCCTCCTCGGGCGTGAAACACGCCGTGTCGGTCCGGGCATGACGATGGCGATCTACTCGCCCGAGCGGACCATCATCGACTGTTTCCGACTCATACATAGCGAGGGCAGCGAGACTGCCTACGAGGCGCTCCGGCGATGGCTGCGTCGCACCGGCTCAACGCCGGCGAGGTTGCTGCGCATGGCCGATGCCTTCCCCAAGGCGAAGCCGAGGCTGCGCCTGGCGTTGGAGGTACTGGTGTGACTCCGGCGCCGAACCGTAACACCCGCGCCGGTCAGGTGTATAACGACTTGCGCAACATCGCCCGCGCCCACCGTCGCGATCCGGCAGAGTACTTCACCCTGTACGCCCTCGAAGGATTCCTCGTCCGCCTGGTTGCT
>CABTZC010000177.1 GCA_902489185.1 uncultured Brevibacterium sp.
CCACGTTTTGTTTTGCCGTGTGCCGGAGGGTTTCAGCCCAGCAAGTTCACGTGGTCTTTACCCAGGTGGCGGCGGGGCTTTACCCTCTCGCGAGTCCGTGGTTACACCCAGCGCTTACTCTGTGGGGAATACCCACAATTGAAAGGACTCATGATGACCCTCATGCTCGGCGATGTTGCCCCAGATTTCACCTCCGAAACCTCGGCTGGCGAAATCTCGTTCCACGACTGGGCTGGTGACCACTGGGTTGTGCTCTTCTCACACCCAGCCGACTTCACTCCCGTCTGCACCACCGAACTGGGTCGCGTCGCACAGCTGAGCGAGGAATGGGCAAAGCGAGACGTCAAACCTATCGCCCTATCAGTGGACTCAAAAGAAGACCACGACAACTGGATCCCCGACATCAACTCCTACGGCAACACCACCGTGGAGTACCCCATCATCGCCGACCCTAACAAGACAGTCGCGGAACTCTACGGCATGATCCACCCCAACGAAGGAGACACGTCATCGGTACGTTCGGTGTTCATCATCGACCCCGCTAAAAAGATCCGTCTCACCATGACCTACCCCAAGTCAACCGGGCGCAACTTCGACGAAATCCTGCGCGTGATCGACGCCCTCCAAACCGCAGACCGCGCAGAAGTCGCCACCCCAGTTGACTGGAAGAGCGACGACCGGATCGTGGTCCCACCAACCGTCACCACCGACGAAGCACGCGAACGCTTTGACGACGTCGAAGAGTCCTTCCCTTACCTGCGCACTGCCCGGATCCGCGAAAACTAGAACGACCTCGGTGGCGCTTACACAAACGCTGTGGGCGACCGTTAGTATTAGAGGTGGCCTGCAAGTTCTGACGTGAGGATCTCATGGAATCGCCTGTTCATTTTTCTAGCCACGCAATGCATCCGGTTCGTACTGATCGCAGGCGAGTGCTTCTGAAACTGTCAGGTGAAGTTTTTGGTGGGGGATCCGTTGGGGTAAACCCGGACATTGTGTCGGCAATCGCTAAGCAGATCGTGCCTACCGTGCCCGAGGTGGAAATCAGTATCGTCGTAGGTGGCGGCAACTTCTTCCGCGGGGCGGAACTGCAGCAACGTGGAATGGACCGTACTCGTGCGGACTACATGGGCATGTTGGGCACCGTGATGAACTGCCTGGCTCTGCAGGACTTCTTGGAACAGCAGGGGGTAGACACGCGCGTGCAAACCGCAATCCCCATGAGCCAGGTGGCCGAATCGTATATTCCACGTCGCGCCATGCGACACATGGAAAAGGACCGCGTGGTCATTTTCGGTGCGGGTGCTGGACTGCCGTTCTTCTCAACCGACACCGTGGCCGCACAGCGGGCGCTCGAAATCCACGCCGACGAAGTTCTCATTGCCAAGAACGGCGTGGACGGCGTGTACACCGCGGACCCCAAGAAGGACCCGTCCGCCACCAAGATTGACCACATCACGTTCCAAGACGCACTTACCCGAGGTCTCAAAGTCGTTGACGCGACTGCGTTTAGCTTGTGCATGGACAACGCCCTTCCGATGCGTGTGTTTGGCATGGAAGGTGACGGGAATTTGCGCCGGGCGATTATGGGCGAAGAGATTGGCACCGTAGTCAGCGCGTAGAGCCGGATGTCTCGTTTGCGCAGATGTGCCCAGGTAGGATTGAACAGAACGTTCCCAAGGAGAAGACATTGATCAACGGAATTCTTAAAGAAGCTAGCACCAAAATGGATGGTGCGATCGAAGCTACCCAGTCCGCTTTCGGTAACGTACGTACCGGTCGAGCAAACCCTGCACTGTTTTCCAACATCCCTGTGGAGTACTACGGCACTCCAACGCCTATGCAGCAGCTGGCCTCGTTCCAAGTGCCTGAAGCACGCACCATCCTCATCACCCCGTATGACCGCAGCGCTTTGACCGACATTGAGAACGCGCTGCGTAACTCCGACATCGGCGCCAACCCTGCTAACGACGGAAACGTTATCCGCGTGACCCTCCCGGAACTCACCGAAGAGCGTCGTAAGGAGTACGTCAAGATCGTCAAGGGCGACGCTGAAGAAGGTCGAATCTCAGTGCGCAACGTGCGTCGCAAGGCCAAAGAACAGCTCGAACGCATCCAAAAGGACGGGGAAGCTGGTGAGGACGAGGTCAAGCACGCTCTGGGCGAACTCGACGAACTCACCAAGAAGAAGGTCGACGAAATCGACTCGCTTCTGGCCGCTAAAGAAAAAGAGCTGCTTGAAGTCTGATTTGTCGTCCTACGACGAGCGCCAGTCGAAAACTTCGGCTGGCGCATCTTCGACTTCTCAGAACCCCGTCACCGGGGCCGCCCCCAACCCACAGGCGCCCCAACCACCTAAACAGGACTATGGGCGTGCCGGGCGTAACCTGCCCGCGGCTATCGCCGTGGGTCTGGTGCTGGGCGGTGCTGTTCTTGCCAGCCTGGTTTTCATTCCTGAGCTGTTCTTGGTTGTGGCGCTCATTGGTGTCGTGGCTGCGACCTGGGAACTGTCCAACGCACTGAGCCGATCTGGCTCTAAAGTGGCGCGTGTTCCCACTATGATTTCGGCTGGATTCATGATCCTGGCCGCGTATTTTCTGGGGCGTGAAGCGCTCTGGGTGGCCTTCACACTTGGGTGCGGGTTCATCCTTATTTACAACCAGATTCGCAGGCACCGCCTCAACCCTGTAAAAGACGTGTGCTTGAGCATCTTCGCCCTCACGTATGTGGGGCTGATGGGGTCTTTTATCGCCTACATGTTGTCGTTTCCCATGGGCAACATGCTAGTAATCACCTTCCTTGCCATGGTGGTTGCGAGTGACACCGGCGGTTACACCTTTGGTGTTTTGTGGGGCAAGCACCCCATTGCGCCAAGCATTTCGCCTAAGAAGTCATGGGAAGGTTTCGCCGGTTCGGCGCTGTTCTCCACGGTTGTAGGTATCTGCATGGTGGTGCTGGCGTTCGGTGCCCCATGGTGGACTGGTCTTGTTCTAGGCATGGTCATTCCGGTTTTCGCCACACTGGGCGACTTTTCTGAGTCGATGATTAAACGCGACTTGGGCCTCAAAGACATGGGTACCCTGTTACCTGGTCACGGGGGAGTCATGGATCGGCTGGACTCGATTCTTCCAACCGCACCTGTGGCTCTCGCGCTCTACCACTTCCTACCGGGCCTCGTCCTCTAGGAAACCGCGCGACACGTGAAGTGTCTGTCTGAGCCAATTCGTGCGATACTGGGAGGGCCATGGCCCAGAATTTAACACCTCGTCAGGTACGCCCGGTTGTCGAACATGAGGACGGAACGACCTCGAAAACCCCTATGCGGGACGGTCGGCCCCTCCTGAATTTCCGATCACCTCCGGTAAAACAGCCACCTCAGCACCTAGCCGACTTGTCGCTAGAAGAACTGACGCAGGCTGTCAAAGACAAAGGGCTTCCCGGGTTCCGAGCCAAACAGTTGGCCACCCACTACTACGTACACAACACCACTGACCCAGCTGACATGACCGACTTACCGGCCGATCAGCGCGAAGAACTCGCCGCAGAGTTCTTTCCACCACTGCTCACCGAGGTCAGGCGCCTGCGTACAGAAGACGGTGACACCATCAAATTCCTGTGGCGTCTGTTCGACGGCGCCATGGTCGAATCCGTGCTCATGCGTTACCGCAACCGCATCACCTTGTGCGTGTCCTCGCAGTGTGGTTGTGGTATGAACTGCCCATTCTGCGCAACCGGCCAGCAGGGCCTCACCCGCAACATGTCCACGGCTGAAATTGTCGACCAAGTCATCCAAGCAAACCGCGTGATTGCAGCCGGCGAACTGGCCCCTGCCGCTGCACAGACCACGAACTACCTGGGTGAAGAGGCAGCCGAAGTCGGCTCCGAAGCCGACACCTCTGAAGCCGACCCCCCCGAAACCTCAGCAGACCCCCAAGCCGCAACCACCTCGGCCGGGGTACACGACCGCGTCACCAACGTGGTGTTCATGGGAATGGGTGAACCACTGGCCAACTACAAGCGCGTCATGAACGCGGTACGTCGCTTCACCACCCCCGCACCGGCCGGCCTGGGCATGTCGCCTCGCCGCATCACCGTATCGACCGTGGGCTTGGTGCCGGGAATCAAGAAGCTCGCCACGGAAAACATCCCGGTCACGTTCGCTCTGAGCCTCCACGCGCCGGATGACGACCTGCGTGACGAAATGATCCCCGTCAACACGCGGTGGAACGCCGACGAAGCGATCGACGCTGCATACGACTACTACAAAACCACTGGCCGGCGCGTGTCGATCGAATACGCGCTCATTAAAGACATGAACGACCACGCGTGGCGTGCGGAACTTCTGGCTAAGAAGCTCAACGCCCGAGGTCGTGGCTGGGTTCACGTGAACCCAATCCCGCTTAACCCTACGCCGGGGTCCGTATGGACGGCTTCCGAGCCTGAGGTTGCCGCTGAGTTCGTGCGCAGGCTCGTCAAGGCGGGGGTTCCGACTACAATTCGAGACACACGTGGTAAAGACATCGACGGCGCGTGTGGTCAGCTGGCTGCTGAGGATGAGGACTAAGGAGACGCTTTGGAACAGAACTTCCCCAAGATGTCGGGGTGGAAGAACGGTTATGACCCGGCGCAGGTTGACAGTTTCTTCAAGCGCGCCCGTGAAAGCTTTGAGCGCGAAACTCCTCAGCCTGGTGACCTGGATGCGCGTGCGGTGCGCACTGTCGGTTTTGACTTAAAGCGCGGCGGCTACCACGTGGGGGTTGTCGACGCTGCTCTTGACCGTTTGGAGGACGCTTTCGCGAAGCGTAGCCGTGAACAGTTGATTACCACATCTGGTGAGCAGGCCTGGGTTGATGAGCTCACCCGTGCCGCTGGCTCTCTGCGCGGTCGTTTGAGCCGTGAG
>CABTZC010000178.1 GCA_902489185.1 uncultured Brevibacterium sp.
CCGGTTTCTACCCCGCCGAGGTCGTTCCCACCTTGCGCCGTCAAGGAGGGAACGACCTCGGGCATGTTTTCTGCCACCACCCGCCCGACGAGGACAACGACTGTGAGCACAACCGACAAACTGTATTCAGCACTCATGAAACGTGAGGCCGAATCTGACATGCCCGAACATGAACGCTCACAAGTCGCATCCAACGGGCTCAAACTCATCACGGCCAACGCCCTGCAGTCCTCCGGCGACCAAACGGTCAACGCATCGACCGTGTTGCCGTGGCTATTTTCAGCCTTGGGTGTGCCACCAGCGCTGGCGGGACTTCTGGTCCCGATTCGCGAGTCCGGCTCGATGCTTCCGCAGGCAGCACTCACTCCCTTGGTTGTGAAGGCGCGCTACCGCAAACACGTGTTCGTAGCCGGAGCGCTCACGCAAGCGGTCTCGGTGGCGGTGATGACGGGTGTTGCCGTTTTCGCTTCCGGGCTTGTAGCCGGGCTCATCATTATTGCGGCACTTGCAGTATTCTCTTTTGGCCGGTGCCTGTGCTCTATTGCATCTAAGGACGTGCAAGGTCGCACGATCCCCAAAGGCGAGCGCGGCCAGATCAACGGGCTTGCCACCACTGTCGCCGGGTTCGTGGCGATCACCTTGGGCTTAGCGATTCGTGTGTGGGGTGGCGATGACCTCACACCCCAAACACTTGCGTGGATTCTGGGCTTAGGGGCAGTTCTGTGGGTGGCCGTAGCCGCCGTGTACATCACCATCGATGAACCAAGCGATGCAGAGTCATCAAAGCCCGCTTCCGCAAAGTCAGCACTGAGCGCCGACAAACCAAACTGGTTCAAAGAAACGATCGACCTGTTACGAACCGACCGGCTGTTCCGCCATTTCGTCACGGTGCGCTCATTACTCTTGGTGTCCTCACTGAGCCCACCGTTCATTGTCATGCTTTCGGTGCAGTCGGGCGCATCCGGCCTCACTGGCCTGGGCGGGTTCGTGATTGCATCCGGATTGGCTTCGCTTCTGGGCGGCCGAATCTTTGGCCGATTCGCCGACGCATCAAGCAAACGGCTCATGAACATAGGCGCGGCCGTCGCGTCCGCCATCATCGTGGCCACGATCCTCATCGCATCCATCCCTGCGCTGACGGACCAGCACACGCTTATCAGCGTGGTATTCGTGGTGGCGTATTTCCTCATCACCCTCATGCACACCGGAGTACGTGTGGGGCGTAAAACATATGTGGTGGATATGGCCGAAGGCGACATGCGCACAACCTACGTGGCGGTGTCCAACTCGGCCATGGGATTCATGCTGCTGATCGTGGGTGGAATCAGTTCCGCACTAGCCACTATCCACGTGTTCTACGCGCTAGGTTTCCTCGCGGTCATGGGTCTGGTGGGCGTCTTTACCGGGGCCAAACTGCCCGATGTTTCGCGCAAACAATAGGCCCACAAGACTCCGCCCGGCACTCCCTTTACGCCCATCCGGCACTCCCCCGGCCGTACGCGTTTCTCACTGCGACACACTATTGCATCACCCCAGTGTGTGACTTATATTACAAACAGGTCAGTAAACAGTGACTAACTGAAACAACACTCACGCGTTGCACGCAAAGGAGCGCCAATGACGTCGGCCCAACTCTCCTACTCCTCCGGACCTTCATCAGCACCCCTCTTGGGTGACACGATCGACGGGCACTTCCAAAAACTGGTCGCCTCAAACCCACAGGCCATTGCCCTGATCGACCACCCCACTGGTCGCACATACACATACGAGCAGCTCAACGAGCAAGCCAACTTCTTGGCGTATGGGCTAATCGAACGTGGCATCAAGAAGGGCGACCGCGTAGGAATCTGGGCCCAGAACCTCCCCGAATGGGTCATCGTCATGTACGCATGCGCCAAACTGGGCGCAATTCTGGTCAACATCAACCCTGCATACCGTGCCCACGAACTTGAATACGTGGTCAAACAGTCCGGCATGACGATGCTCATCAGCCAAATCTCGGCACCCCCACACTCCGACTTCGTGGCCATTGCCCGGGAAGTCAACACCCAGGTGCCCAGCCTCCAACTCGTCTACATCGACACGCCAAACCCCAACCACATCCCGGAAGCCACCTCGGAACCCACCCCACACACCCACACCGAACACACCCTCAACCCCACGGAACTCCTTTCCACCTTGTTGACGCGAGGCAATGAACTCGCGCAGACCTCGGGCGCCAAAATGGCCCAGCGCCTCGAAGCGATCTCCCACGAACTCAACGCCGACGACCCCATCAACCTGCAGTACACCTCGGGAACTACCGGATTCCCCAAAGGCGTGACCCTGACCCACCACAACCTGCTCAACAACGGGTACTTCATTGGCGAACTACTCAGCTACACGCCGGCCGACCGCGTGTGCCTCCCCGTGCCGTTCTTCCACTGCTTTGGCATGGTGATTGGGATCCTCGCGGCCTACTCGCACGGCTCCAGCGCCATCATCCCCAACCCCGGTTTCAGCCCGCAGAAGACCCTGGAAGCTGTCACCGCCCACAAGGCAACTTCGCTGTACGGCGTGCCCACCATGTTCATCGCGGAACTGGAGTTGGAGAACTTTGGGGACTACGACCTCGGCACCCTGCGCACGGGCGTGATGGCCGGCTCCACGTGCCCGGTGGAGGTCATGAACAAGGTCATTGATCGAATGAATATGGCCGAGGTGGCAATCTGTTACGGAATGACCGAAACTTCCCCTGTGTCCACCATGACGCGTGCAGACGATTCGATTGAGCGTCGCACCCAGACCGTTGGCCGAGTCATGCCTCACGTCGAGGTGAAGGTGGCTGACCCTGTCACGGGACTCCCCTTGCCGCGCGGGCAAAAAGGCGAACTGTGTACGCGCGGGTACTCGGTGATGCGTGGGTACTGGAACGAACCAGACAAGACCGCTGAAGCCATTGACGACGCAGGGTGGATGCACACGGGCGACCTCGCCATCATGGACGAAGACGGCTACCTGGACATCTCAGGCCGCATTAAAGACATGGTCATTCGCGGTGGCGAAAACATTTACCCGCGTGAGATCGAAGAGTTCCTGTACACGCACCCGGCGATCCGCGATGTGCAGGTGGTGGGTGTTCCCGACTCCACGTACGGCGAAGAGCTCCTGGCATGGGTGATCTTGCGCGACCCCAGTGACACGCTCACCGCCGAGGACGTCAAGGCTTTCGCACAAGGCAAGCTCGCGCACTACAAGATTCCGCGCTATGTGGAGGTGCGGACGGAGTTCCCCATGACGGTGTCCGGGAAGATCCGCAAGGTAGAGCTGCGCGCCGAGGGCGCACAACTCATTGAGGGCACGTAGCGCTCGGTGGTGCCCGGCGGGTGCCCTGGGCAGTTAGCGGCGCTGTCCGTTGTTGTTAGCGGGGACCGTCGCTGGCGCAGGCGCGGGAGCGGGAGCTGCCACACGCGCGATGTTGTTCGCGGTTGCAAAAACCTTTTGCACGTAGTCATCAGAGTCGTTGTATGCGCGAATTGCCTTGTCCCAGCCAACTGATGTACTCACGTTGCCTGATTTGCACAGATAAACGACTGCTGTCACAGTGGCGTCGTCGATGTTGTTCGGGTTGGTACGGCCGTCACCGTTTCCGTCCTTGGCCAAGCTCTGCCAGGTTTGCGGCAAGAACTGCATGGGGCCAACAGCGCGGTCAAATGTGGTGTCACCGTCGAGGCGGCCTTTATCGGTGTCGTTGATGCGTTTGAATCCTTGACCGTTCAGCTGGGGGCCCAGAATATCTTTATCTGCGTTGCCGTCGTCTTGAATCGAGGCTCCACCCAAGCGACCGTGGTTGGACTCGACTGCACCGATCGCCGCCAGAGTGTTCCAGTTGAGGTTGCATGCCGGATACTCGCGCGCGCCCCACAGCGTGGCCCCAACGTAGGCCTGCAGAACGCGACGCGG
This sequence comes from uncultured Brevibacterium sp., assembly GCA_902489185.1. Classification (GTDB taxonomy): domain Bacteria; phylum Actinomycetota; class Actinomycetes; order Actinomycetales; family Brevibacteriaceae; genus Brevibacterium. The sequence continues at coordinate 3,943 of CABTZC010000178.1, forward strand.
GATGTTGGTCTTCTTTGATGTTTCATCGAGCCACTCCAACGACAGATCAGCTTTGGCCACATCAGCAGGGTCCGCTGTTGGTGCCGCAGTTGGGTCTCCGTCAGCCCCTCCCAGCGAGTCTGCCGTGGGCAGTGGTGCTGGGTCTGGGGTCTGAGGTAACGATGCTTGGCCACTGTCAGGCTGGAGGGACAGCTTGGTGATCACAACACCGGATCCCACAAGGAGGCCCAGTGCCAAGAGCCCTGCGATCGCAACGAACACTTTAGAGCCGGCGCCCATTAGTACCTCCTGCTATTCAGCACGACCATCACGATGAAGCCGATCAGAATGGCAGCAAGAACGATACCGGCGATAGAAATGGTCCACCATTCATCCCCCAGCTGTCCTTTGGCCTGGTCGATGTTCTTGTCAAAGGGTTTGGCTTCAGGTTGCGCTGGTTCGTCGTCTTGTGGCTGCAACAGGTTTTGTTTTACAGCACTTCCGGCGCATGAGCTGAGGATGTTCGACGTGACGAGTGAACGGCCGGTATCGACCGTGTCACCTACGGCGAACTTCATCTTGTAGCCCTTTTTGCCGACCTTCAGTTCAACCTCGTATTCGCCCACCTTATTGAAACCGAATGTGAGCGCACCGCTTTCACCTGCAGCCAGTGTTCCGGTGTCACCGTCGCTGAGTCCAGCTCCGTCGGCTTCGGGACCGAACACGATTGCATCACCAGGTCCACTGATTTGGCGCATGCTGATTTCAACTTCGTCTTTACTTCCCGAGGTGTTCCACTCGAAGGACGGGGCGCTTGCGCCAGCACCACCGGTTGCCCAGTAGGTTCCTTGTGGGTCGACGAAGTCGGCGATTCCGGCTTGAGCCGTACGGGTTGCGGATTGTGAGACCACCGAGGTCGAACCGGCCGGAACCGAACGGTTACCCTTGCGGTTGCTCACCTTGATGTC
>CABTZC010000179.1 GCA_902489185.1 uncultured Brevibacterium sp.
AAAGAAGTCGACGGGCCCATCAACGCGCGTTCTCGTATCGAGTTTTCACACGTGGTGGGTACGTATGAGGGTGATCCGGTTGGCCGGTTTGTGCTCACGCCGCACACGGGCAAAACTCATCAGTTGCGCGTTCACATGTTAGGCGCAGGCGTGCCGATCCTGGGTGATCCCGTGTACCCGCACGACCTGGACCAGGACCCGTACGACTTTTCGCACCCCCTGCGTTTGTGTGCCGTTGGACTTGGGTTTCGGGACCCGCTCAGTGGCGAGGAACGCCGCTTTGCATCCGGGATCCAGTTAAGTGTGTGAGCGTTCGGTTACAGCATTCCTCCCACCATGCCGGTGAAGTAGGGGACCAGCCAAATACCCCACACCAGAAGCGAAAACTTGTGGAACACCGCACGTGCACGGTCCGAACCATTGCACATGACGTAAAGCGCCCACACAAGGTGGATGGCCATGAGTAGTAGCGCCAGCGCTCCGGTGACCGCCATGATGAGACCCAAGATTTGAGCGGCTTCGCCACCAAAAGAGAAAGAGTCAGACTGTGCGATTCGTCGCATGAACTCGGTTCCGGTAGCGTCGCACACCAACCCCAACCCAAACAGGATCACGTGAGGCCACGTGAGAACTTTTTTCTTGTGTTCTGCCCACACACCCATGGTGTAGAACACCAGAGCCGCGGTGATGAAGGCAATAGCAAAGATCAACATAACTTCAGTGTGCGCTCAGCCTCCCTCGAATCCATCGCCCACCGGGTTGGTTATCCCATCAACCAAATGGTTGAGTCATCTGTTTATAAACTCACACCCTTAACGTGGGGAGGGCTGGGTGAAAGCGTTAGGATTGCCTGTATCGGCAGGACGAAGGGGAGGACTCCAATGAGCGAAGTTGAACAGCATTTCCGCGAAGCAGAAAACCCATTTTCACTTACTGGTTTGACCTACGACGACGTACTGTTGCTCCCCGGAGACACCGACGTCATCCCATCTGAAGCGTCGACCCGCACCCGGTTGACACGCGAACTCGACATCAACATCCCCCTGATTTCAGCCGCCATGGACACGGTGACAGAAAGCCGGATGGCCATTGCCATGGCACGGATCGGTGGAATTGGAATCATCCACCGCAACTTGAGCAAAGAAGACCAAGCCGCGCAGGTCGACTATGTGAAGCGCTCCGAATCGGGCATGATCACCGACCCCGTGACCATCACTGCCGACAAGACCCTGCAAGAACTCGACGAAATGTGCGGCCAGTACCGCATCTCGGGCTTGCCGGTCGTAGACGACAACAACGTGCTCGTAGGAATCATCACCAACCGTGACCTGCGTTTTGTCCCACGAGCAGAGTTCGCCACCAAAACGGTTGGCGAAGTCATGACAAAGTCTCCTCTGATCACAGCCCCCGTAGGTGTGAGCTCAGAAGAAGCCTTTGAACTTCTGGCTGAACACAAGATTGAGAAACTGCCGCTCGTTGACGAGAACAATGTGATCCGTGGTCTCATCACGGTGAAAGACTTCGTCAAGAGCGAAGAGTACCCCCTGGCGTCCAAAGACTCCGAAGGTCGCTTGCTTGTTGGTGCAGCCGTTGGTTTCTACGGCGACGCTTTAGAGCGTGCTGGCCTCCTTGCTGAAGCGGGAGTTGACGTGCTTGTGGTTGACACGGCTAACGGCCACGCACGTGGTGTCACCGACATGATCAAGACCCTCAAAAAAGACCCCGCTTTCTCCAATGTTCAAGTTATCGGTGGAAATGTCGCCACCCGCGAAGGCGCCCAAGCGCTCATCGACGCAGGTGCTGACGCCATCAAGGTGGGCGTTGGGCCAGGATCAATCTGCACCACTCGAATCGTGGCAGGTGTAGGTGTCCCACAGGTCACCGCGATTCACTTGGCCTACCAGGCTGCACGTGAAGCAGGAATTCCGGTGATCGGAGACGGTGGCCTCCAGTACTCCGGTGACATTGGTAAAGCCCTTGTTGCAGGTGCGGACTCAGTGATGCTGGGTAGCCTTTTGGCCGGTTGTAAGGAATCACCGGGTGAACTGCTCTTGGTCAACGGTAAGCAGTACAAGACTTACCGTGGCATGGGCTCTTTGGGTGCCATGGCGCCACGCAAGGGCCGTTCGTACTCCAAGGACCGCTACTTCCAGGCCGATGTCGCCACCGACACCGACCTCATCCCAGAAGGTGTCGAGGGCCGGGTTGCCTACCGTGGTGAACTCAAGAACGTTGCCTACCAGCTCACGGGTGGGCTGCGTCAAACCATGTTCTACGTGGGAGCGCGCACCATCCCTGAACTCAAAGCGCAAGGACGTTTTGTGCGTCTGACCGCTGCTGGCCTGAAAGAAAGCCACCCACATGACATTCAAATGACGGTGGAAGCGCCTAACTACCAGTCACGCTAAGGACAGTTAGCGAAACTCACACGTCACAGGTACAGTGTGATGCAGACTCGGGGTGCCGTTAACGGCTGAGATCATACCCGTGAACCTGTTTGGTTAAGACCTGCGAAGGGAAGTCGGCATGACGCCTGTATCTGAAAGTCGTTCTGCAAACGCGCCAGAATTCGCTCCCGCGTTTCTCACTCACATGCGTGAACTCACGCCACTGGTGCAATGCATCACTAACACCGTGGTGCAAGAAGTTGCCGCGAACATTCTGCTCGCATCCGGCGCCTCACCTGCCATGGTTGACCACGAAGCTGACGCAGCCGCATTCGCCAAGGTCGCCAACGGTGTGTCTGTGAACTTTGGGACCCCCAGCTCGCACACGTACTTGTCCATTGACGCTGCCGTGCAACAGCGCACCGAGGACGGAACCACCTGGGTTCTGGATCCCGTTGGTCTGGGAGTGGCTCCGTTTCGAACCGCCCGGGGCTTCCGGGCTTTAAGCGAACGCCCCACCGTGGTGCGCGGAAACGCCTCAGAGGTGGCGGGACTCGCCGGAATGGGTCAGGGAGCCCGAGGTATCGAAGCAGTTGACGACGTCGAATCGGCCTTGCCTGCCGCGAGTAAGATCAGCAACGAATACGGTTCCGTTGTCGCGATCTCTGGCTTTGCTGACGCAATCGTCACCGCAATCGACGGCACCACCTATGTCAGCCACGTTGAAGGTGGATCCACCTACATGCCACTCGTCGTAGGAACCGGTTGCTCCCTGGGCGCGCTCGTAGCAGGATACGCGGGAACAGCCCACCATCTCCTCGGCGAATCAGCTACCACGGAAGAAAAACTCACCCGCTACCACCAAGCCACCGTGACCGCGCACGCACACTTCGCGGCAGCCGGTCTGCGCGCACACGAACTGGCAGACGGGCCAGGTAGCTTCAAAGTCCACTTCCTCGACCAACTTCACGCAGTTACCGAAACTGATCTGAGCGAAATCAACGTGACCACGGAGGAACTGTGACCAACCCGCGTTTGAGCGACATCGACGCGTCCCTGTACTTCGTCACCGACACCACAATGTGCGAACAAGCTGGACGCACGGTGGCACAAACGGTCGAACTGGCCGTTGCTGGAGGCGCGGGAATCGTGCAAGCGCGCGACAAACACGCGACCGACGCCACCTTCGCTCAACTCACGCTGAGCGTTCTCGAAGCCGTCGAGAACGCCCGGAGCGCTTACAACATCACGCGCCCCGTGCCTGTTTTTGTTAACGACCGCGTCAACGTGGCAGCCAGCCTCATCAACGACGGCCACGACATCCACGTTCACGTGGGACAAGACGACACAAGCGTGCCACGTGTCCGCGAACTCATCGGAGACCACCCGCTCATAGGTCTGTCCGCCAACACCCCGGAAGAAATCGAAGCCGCCCGCACACACGGCGACTTCGGCAACGGGGGAGTGGACCTTCTGGGCGTGGGCCCCGTGTGGGACACGGCGACCAAAGAAGGAGCGCCGGCCGGGATTGGAGTCGACACCCTGAAAAACCTCACAGCCACCTCGGCGATCCCGGTCTTTGCCATTGGCGGAATCAACGCGGAACGGGCAGCGCAACTCAAAGACACCTCGGTCGCGGGAGTGTGTGTGGTATCAGCAATCTGCTGTGCCACAGACCCGCAAGCCCAAGCACAAAAGATCTACGACGCGTTTCGCAACTGACCGCCGGTGGGGAACCCAAATCAACCACCCCACACGTTAAGGAGATCGACATGTCACGACCCCCTGTCGCGTTGAGTATCGCGGGAACCGACCCCTCCGGTGGAGCAGGTGTCCATGCCGACTTAAAAACCTTTACGGCCCTGCGCGCATACGGAACCTCGGTGATTACCGCGTTGGTCGCCCAGAACACGCACGGAGTCTCCCGCGTCTACGGGATCGACACCGACTTCGTGTCTGACCAGTTTGACTCGGTGCTGACGGACATGCCCGTTGACGCGACCAAAACTGGGATGCTGGGTACGCGGCAACTCGTGGAAGTGGTTGCAGAACGCGCCGGCCGAGGTGGTTTAGGCTTCCTGGTCGTGGACCCTGTCATGGTGGCCACCTCCGGGCACAGGCTGCTAGAAGAGGACGCCGTGGATGCCGTGCGCACACTTATGGTTCCTGCGGCCCATGTCATCACGCCCAACCTCCCCGAGGCCGCGCTGCTCTTAGGTGACGACGTTGAACCCGCCCACGACCTCGACACCATGCGCTACCAGGCACGCGAACTGATTGAGCGTGGCGCTAGCGGCGTGCTCGTCAAAGGCGGACACGGCGACGGCGACGAGGTGCTCGATGTTCTGGCGCTCAACGATGGCACCGACGTCACTCTCACCGAATACCGCCACCAGCGCATCACCACCCCGAACACCCACGGAACCGGGTGCACGCTCTCAGCTGCGATCACCGCGTTGGCTGCCCGGCAGGCTTTGGAAGGA
>CABTZC010000180.1 GCA_902489185.1 uncultured Brevibacterium sp.
CCCCGCCGTTGTTCCCCGGCCCGACCAACGCGACCGCCCGGGTCCCATACACACTGCCGTACCTGTTCTGCAGTTCCCGCCCAACCACATGCTTAAGCCCCGTAGCCGCCTTAAGCATGAGTTCTTTTCCCTGCCCGGCTGCCAGAAGAGGCGCTTCAGCGTCACGCACCTGCTGCGAGGTATAAAACGGTTGCATGTTAATCCTTACTCAAACGGTTGAGTGCCAGCGCGGCAAGAAACGCTGCCTGGTCACCTAACGCTGTATCCGTGTGTCGCGCCCGAGGTGAATGGTTCGCTTCCCACGTGTCTTCCGGCCCGTACGCCGCACCGAAGTGCCCATACGAACCGGGAACCAGGTTGAGGATACGGGAGAAGTCTTCGGACCCCACCCGCGGGTGGTCCATGAGGTGGACACGTTCGGAACCGAACAGCGCTTCCGCGGTTTCGAGAAACAGGGCGTTTTCGTCGAAGCTGTTGGTGGTAGCTGGCAACAGGCGATACATGTTGGCTTCCGCGGTCAAGCCGTGAGCCTGAGCAATTCCCTCCACCAACGCGGGGAGAACCCGTTCACACTCTCGTGTGGTTTCTTCCGAAAACGTGCGCACGCTCGCCGCCAGATACGCGGAATCCGGGATGATGTTCGGCGCGGTTCCAGCCTGGAACTGTCCCACCGTGAGCACCACGGGATCCCACGCAAAGAAGTGCCGGGACACAAACTCTTGCAACTGGCCCACGATCGCTGCCCCAACCTGCACCGGATCCAAGGCGGCTTCCGGACGGGCCGCGTGACCACCTCGGCCGCGGACAGTGATTTCCAGGTTGTTTGCAGAGGCCATGTACGAACCCGGTTTGGAGTACACGTGGCCTGGGGGCTGATCAGCGGAAACATGGACTCCGAAAGCCGCCACAACTGGAACACCGGCGACGTCGAGTACGCCTTCGTCGACCATCTTCCCGGCTCCGTCATAGCCTTCTTCACCCGGTTGGAACATGAACACCACGTCACCGGCCAGTTCGCTCTTACACGCATGCAAAATGTGGGCGGCGCCGATGAGGCCAGTAACGTGCAGGTCGTGACCGCAGGCGTGCATGTTCCCGTTTGTCGAAGCGAACTCAAACCCGGTCGCTTCGGTCACGGGCAACGCGTCCATATCACCACGCAAGAGCACCGCCTGTGGGTCTTCACCGCGCTTGTCACCACGCAATACGGCCACAACCGAGTCCAGGTTCTTTCCAGTCGTTATTTCAAGATCCAAACCATGCAGGGCGTCCAACACGGTTTTCTGCGTGCTTGGAAGCTGCAAACCCAATTCTGGATTCTGGTGGATACGTGTACGAATGTCGCGCAACCGTGGAGCTAACTGCTCCGAAACTTCTACAACCTTGTTGAGTACACCTTCGTTCGACGTCATGACGTCAAGCCTAGTAAACCGGGCAACGAGCAGAACACCGTGGTCAAACAAACACAAAAATTTCTGAACAAGGCAGTAACGTTCACCCACGCGTCACACATTCGTGATGAGCTAGATATATGACTCAGGTTCTCACAGCCACACCACCGTTCGACGCAGTGATCTTTGACATGGATGGAGTAGTTACCGACACCGCCTCACTCCATGCCGCCGCGTGGAAGCAACTGTTTGACTCTGCTCTCACCAATCCCCAGCTCAAAGGCGCAGCAGTCGAGTTCCCCGAAGAACTTGACGCGTCCGAGTTCTCCATCACCACGGACTACCGGGCTTTTGTTGACGGGCGTCCACGCGAAGACGGTGTCCGCGAATTCTTCGCATCTCGAGGCATCACGCTTCCAGAAGGGGATGACGACGACCCGGCAGGCGCCCTCACCGTTCACGGACTCGCCCGCCAAAAAAACGACGCATTTAACGACGAACTGAAAAAACAGGGCGTCCGCACATTCCCGGGAACCATCAACCTCATCAAACGATTGCGTGCCGGCGGGCGCAAGATTGGTCTCGTCACGGCCAGCCGCAACGCGCCCGCCCTCTTAGACAACGCACAAATCACAGAACTCTTCGACACGATCGTCGACGGACAAACCGCCCGAGACGCAAACCTCCCCGGTAAGCCTCAACCCGACACATTCCTCCGAGCCGCCAACGACCTCGGCGTAGAACCCCACAACGCCGTTGTCGTTGAAGACGCTATCTCTGGTGTACAAGCGGGGCGAGCCGGAAAATTTGGACTTGTCGTGGGCGTTGACCGCCACGGCCACCGCGACGAACTCATTGACGCCGGCGCCGATGTCGTCATTGGTGACCTGCACGAACTCGACCTGGGCGAGCGCCGCGACCGCCCGCGCACTCTCGTCTACATGGGTGGCGAAGACCACCACAAAGGCAAACGCGCAACCCTCACCACCCTGGGCAACGGATACATGGCCATCCGGGGAACGGCCTCGGAGATCAAAACCGGGCACCGCGGGGCACCCGGGGCGTATATCGCTGGGATCTTCACCCGCCTCACTTCAACTGTTCAAGGACGCACTCAAGTACACGAATCCATGGTGAACCTGCCACACTGGGCCGCCCTGGACGTCAAGTTCGCGGACGGGGAATGGCTGTCTGACCGCGGACTCACCGTGGTGTCCGAAGAACGCACCCTCAACTTTGACGACGGCGCACTCGTACGTCACCTGGTCGTTCAAGACCCGCAAGGACGCTCCCTCAAACTGTGCCAGCGTCGCATCGTGTCCATGGACAAACAGCACTTAAGCGCCACGCTTACCCGAGTGGAGTCGCTCAGCGACGAACCGCAACAAGTGCATGTGCGTTTAGGTATTGACGCACGTGTCAACAACGACAATGTGGCCGAATACGACCAGCTGGCCAAACAGCACATTGAGACCCGCCACGCGAAAGTACTCGACGACGGCACACTACTCACAGAAGTCATCACCGAACAAAGCCGAACCCGTGTTGCCATGGCCCAACGCACCCGTGTGACAGAACAGCGCGTGGACTTCTCAACGCAACGCGTTCCCGGGGAGACCATGGGATACGACGTCGAAACGGTGAGCGAGGAAAACGAACGCGGAAAAGCGATCTACCGTGAACACGCCTTCACCGTGTACCCGGGACACGCGTACGATTTCGACACTGTCACCGCGACCGTCCACTCCCGCGACCCCGCCTTAAGCTCCGTGCGCGGAGGCGCAGTTCAGCACCTCGACTGGTTGCCCGACTGCAGCTTTACAGCGCTCCTACCGGGACACAGAGCAGCCCTTGCCAAGCTGTGGGACCGGTTCGGCGTGGAAGTGGAGACGACCTCGGGATCCCCCACCCAAACACAGCTCATGGTGGATCTACACACGTTCCACCTCATCCAATCCATGTCCCCACACACGGTCGCCCAAGACGTGGGAACCACCGCGCGCGGAATGACCGGAGAAGGATACCGCGGGCACATCTTCTGGGACGAAGTCTTTGTGATGCCACTGCTGAACATGCGTTTCCCGGAGATTTCAAAGTCCCTACTCATGTACCGGTGGCGCAGGCTCGACGCCGCACGCCATCTGGCACGTGAGTCCGGTTTCAAAGGTGCTCAATTCCCATGGCAGTCAGGTTCTGACGGGCGCGAAGAAACGCCGGAAGAACTGTGGAACCACCGGTCTAACAGGTGGATGCCTGACAATTCGCGCAGGCAATACCACGTGGGGCTTGCAGTGGCCTACAACGCATGGCAACACTACCGCGTCACCGCCGACACCAAGTGGTTGGCAGAGCAAGGTGGTGAACTCATCATCGAAATTGTGCGCCTCTTCGCATCGATGACCGAGTACGACGCTGCCGAAGACCGCTACCACATCCGCGAAGTGATGGGGCCCGATGAATACCACGACGGATACCCGGGAACACCAGGGTCAGGTGTGGACGACAACGCGTACACCAACATCATGGTTGCCTGGCTGGCCCGTCACGCAGTGCGCATTTTTGAAGTCCTGTCCTCCCACGAGGCCGACGAGCTTGAGTTCAGACTCAACATTGACCCAGAAGAAGTCACCCTGTGGGAACGCATGGCCGCACGCCTGTACGTGCCCTTTGCGGCAGACGGGCGAATCAGCCAATTCGCCGGGTATGAAGACCTCAAGGAGCTGGACTTCGACGCCTACCGTCGCACATACGGCAACATCGGGCGCATGGATCTAATCCTGGAGTCTGAAGACGACTCGACCAACAACTACAAACTGTCCAAACAGTCTGACGTCAACATGTTGTTCTACCTGCTGGGCCCCACAGGCGTGGTAAAAGAACTCCGCCGCATGGGATATGACATGAGCGACGAAGAAGTTGAACGCACCATCGACTATTACGTCGCACACTCCACCAACGGTTCCAGCCTGTCTCGGGTCGCTAACGCTGCCGTGCTCGCCATGATTGGTCGCGACGACGCGTGGAACGAATGGCAAGAAGCGCTCCGCATCGACATTGACGACACCCAGTGGGGTTCAACCGCGGAAGGCATCCACTTAGGTGCCATGGCCGGTACCGTCGACGTCATTGTTCGAGCATTTGCCGGTGTGCTCATCCGGTTCAACCGAATCGAGTTCTACCCCAAGTTGCCCACAAACGTTGCAGAGGCACGTTTCCGGGTTTTGTTCCAAGGGCAGATCATCGAAGTGCATGTCACGCACACCCAGCTCACCCTGGTGTCCCGTTCACGCGAAACCCACTCCGTGAGCGTGTACGTCAATGGGGAGTCACACACCCTGGAAGGTGGCGCGCGACTGACGTTCCAGCTGTAAAGGCTTCCCGGGTTTTAAAGGCCGTGGCCGAGGCGGTCGTTCGTTTACGGCCCCTCAGATCGGAAGAGCACACGTCTGAA
>CABTZC010000181.1 GCA_902489185.1 uncultured Brevibacterium sp.
ATCTCGAGGTCGTATGTGGTGCGCATTTTCAGGCGTTGCGCTTCGAGGAGTTTGTTTTGTTTCTCAAGTTCCGCAAGGCGCACCTGCAGTTCGTCTTCGATCGCTGCGATGGCTTTGCCCATCCGGTTTTCGCCGGCCACATAGTGTGAAGCGGGGAAAATGTGCACGATATCTTCGTCACGAATCACTTCGCCCGTGAGCGGGTGCAGGGTGTGGAGTGCTTCGATTTCGTCGCCAAAAAACTCGATGCGGATGGCGAGTTCTTCGTACTGCGGGATGATTTCGACCGTGTCGCCACGCACGCGGAAGGTTCCGCGGGTGAACGCCATGTCGTTGCGGGTGTACTGCATTTCGACGAAACGTATGAGCAATTCGTCACGGTCGACCTCTTCACCGACTTCGAGCGAGACCATCCGGTCTACGTACTCTTCTGGGGTTCCCAGACCGTATATACATGACACCGTGGAGACCACGACGACGTCGCGTCGGGTGAGAAGTGAGTTGGTCGCCGAGTGACGCAGGCGTTCGACTTCGTCGTTGATGGACGAGTCTTTTTCGATAAACGTGTCTGTTTGTGGAACATACGCTTCTGGCTGGTAGTAGTCGTAGTACGACACGAAGTATTCGACCGCGTTGTGTGGCAGAAGCTGGCGAAACTCGTTGGCCAGCTGTGCGGCCAAAGTTTTGTTGGGCGCCATGATGAGCGTGGGTCGTTGGACCTTTTCGATCAGCCACGCGGTGGTTGCCGATTTACCGGTACCGGTAGCACCCAAGAGCACAACGTCTTTTTCGCCGTCGTCGAGCCTGCGGGCGATTTCCGCAATCGCGGTGGGCTGGTCACCGGACGGACTGTACTCGCTGACCACCTCGAACGGAGCAACCCGCCGCTGGACGTCGGGACGGTGCCCAATCGCCGGAACGGGAATGTTGGCAGGAGTGCTCGGCTCAGTGCTCATTCTCCAAGCCTAACGCGTGAAGGGAACCGAGCAGATCACGGCCACACGCACGGACTAGGTTGCAGGAAATGGAATCGGGTTCATCGCGATGAGACCCACCGAGGTCGTGACGAGGGCTGTGATTCCCGTGAGTACCAGCGCCAGCCCGGGTGCGCATTTCCACGACCACAGGAAATAAGAACACGTACCAATGGATGCACAAATCAGGGGGCCATAGTGTGGAAAACCGGAGGCGAGCATCCACCCGACCAAATACCAGACAAGGGCAAACATAACTAAGCCGACACATGTAAGCAACCGGGACAACCCTGGCTTCATCACCATCATTCCCCAAGTTTAGCGCCTGAAGCTTGCTTAGCGCCCAGTGGCGTTAGCATGAAAATAGCTCTCTAACAGAAAGGCTTCTTATGTCCGTCATTTCCAAAGCTCAGGCAACATGGACGGGTTCACTTGCGTCCGGCAATGGAACCGTGTCGCTGAGCTCGTCTCAGCTGGGCAACTTCCCTCTCACCTGGAAGGCACGTTCAGAAAACGCGCCATCTGCCGAGGCAACGACACCGGAAGAACTGCTGGGCGCAGCTCACGCCAGCTGCTACAGCATGGCTCTGGCAAACCTGCTGGCTCAAGAAGGTGTCGCAGTCGAATCAATTTCCACCGGTGCAGATGTCACCTTCGACCCGGAAAAGGGCATCACCAAGATTCACCTGTACACCGTGGGTCGCGTTGAAGGACTCGCAACAGCCAACTTCGAAACGATCGCGCAACGCGCTAAGAAGGACTGCCCGGTCTCACGTGCCCTCAAAGGCGTCGACATTGACGTGACTGCGTCACTCGCGTGAGATAAACCGCTCCCACATGTGTTCGAACTGGGCGCGCAGGTGTTCGATGTCTCCCGAATTATCGAGAGCAACATCGCACACTGCGCGCCTTTGTTCATCGGTCGCCTGAGCAGCGATACGCTTCTTCGCATCTTCGGGATCCATGCCACGTAGCTCAGTAAGTCGCTGCAAGCGAATCTCGGCCGGGGTATCAACGAGGACAGTCAGGTCGTAGTTCCCTGCCAAACCGGCTTCTACCAGCAATGGAACGTCGTGAACGATCACCGGGTGGTCACCCCGCAGTGCGTCGATTCGCTTTGCCGTTTCCGCACTGATGGCAGGGTGCATGATGGCATTCAGGGCTTCGTGCGACTCAGCGTCCGCAAACGCCACTTCTGCGAGCTTCCCACGATTGAGCTCCCCATCGGCGCCCAGAATAGTATCACCAAAATACTCCACGAGTTCCGCCAGTGCGGGTTGCCCCGGCTTCACCACGTCGCGGGCAATCGCGTCCGCATCGACAATGGGCACGCCCCGCTCTTCAAACAGCTGGGCCACCGTGGATTTTCCTGCGCCGATTCCGCCTGTCAGACCTATGAGCATCACCATGCACACCATGGTAGACGCTCCACCCGCCTACAGCTGGATCACGTACACCCCGCCTACAAACTGGACATGAACGTTCGAGGATTCCGAAAGTACGCGCGCAATATCGCTTGCTTGGTGTTTGAGCCCAAAACCGGAGTCCGTCACCGCGACGTACTCCACGCCCCGTGCGCGAAGGTCCTCAACCGCTTCACGCACTTGGTATGGCTCCGGCATCGCGTCACCGTTCATGATTTCGTCCAGCTGGGTTGTTTCCGACTGGTACGCCACCGGCGCGTCTTCCCGCGAACCAATGAAATACCCGTCAACCTGTTTGAACCACATGCCGGACACCGCCTGCCCCACGAGCGATTCGTTGCTGTGCGCGGCTGCAGACGCCACCGGCCGGGGCATCATTTTCACCGTCGCACCCCGCGGAATATGTTCGCGGACCGCGTCGTCATAAAAGCTGGGGTAGGCAATGTTGCGTACTTCTACCGTTCCCGAGGTGGTTGTCAGGGCGATCAGGATCGTCGCCAGGGCGAGGAGCGGGGTGAGACGCGGGCGGACAGTGTGCCAGGCGATCGCCAACAACAGCGCAAACATGAGCGCAACCTGAACGCTCATGCGCATAGGGAGAACGTTTTCCAGAACCGGCGTGCTTTCAACCAAGCGAAACGGGCCGGTGTTCATGGCAGCAGTTCCGTTGACAAACATGGGTGAACCCATCGAAAGAATAAACATCACAACGGCAACGACCGCGAATGTGCGAACGCGAGCCGACATCGCGTGGTTGATGCCAAGAACCACCACGATCACGGCGGCCGTCACGAGCCACGGCCATCCCAGGTATCCCCCGATCTCGGCATCATCGATACCAATCACACGTTGAATCTCTCGCCCCGCGGAAATGAGGGTGAACTTTCCGGGTGTCACTGGGTCCAACAGGTCGTTGTTCCAGATTCCGTGGGGACGAATGGGGCCGTCAGGCTTGCCAGGAAGAGCGAACATCGTAATCAGCAAGGGCAGCCCGCACACGATGGCAACGCCTACTGCGCCGGAGCCACCTATAGCTACACGACGCACCCCTGCACGACAATCTTTCCATCGCATGGCAACCGTAGCCACAAGCAGAACCACAGCCATGAGGAACGTATGCGCCAAGAGTTCGTTCGACAGATAGAACTGCCAGCCCACCGCACAGCCCAGCATAACCGCGTTCACCCAGGTACGACCTCGGCCGGTCACTAACCTTTCCACGAACCCAACTACCAGGGGCGGCAATATCGCAAAAGCCAGGTTTAAGTGCCCGGCAGACTGCGCGATCACGTACGTGGAAAAGCCATATGCGATCCCAGCGACGAACGCTGGCCGGCGTGACACGAACTGCGACGCTGCCCACGCGGCCGCCAGCGCGCACGCAACCGGGGCACACATGATCGCCACGTTGTATGCGACGACAGGGCCCCACACCAATGTCACGGGCACAAGTGGTACGGCAAGTCCCATAACCGAGGTGTTCCGCCCTCCGTTGACTCCTGTGGGATAGTTCATGGAACTGGTGTAAAGAAGGTTGCGTTCCCCGGAACCTAAACCAATCCAGGACAACACTACGTCGGCGGCGTGGGCGAACCAGAAGATGAACAAGGACGAGTCGTCATTGCTGGCGAACACCCGGTGCCCCATATCACCCACCAGCCGCCCGTACGTCAGTACAGACAGCAGGACACACACGGCGAAGAACGCGAGCCATTCCCGGCGTGAATCGGTGAGCCAGGAACGCAACGCTGTGCGTGACGGAATCCAGCGGGTGAGAATCATAAGCAGTCCAAGGGGTCGAAGGTAGACACGGCTACTTGCGGCATGCAAAAGGCCCCCGCACCGCAGTGCGGGAGCCTTCTACACAGAGCTATTAGTTACCAGCGAGCTTTTCGCGCAGAGCTGCGAGAGCTTCGTCAGAGGCCAGCGTACCTTCGTCGCTTGCTTCTTCCGTGCTGTAGTTAGCTGCAGGCTCAGCTGGAGCTTCAGCAACAGCTTCTGCGTCGGCGGCGATTGCGCGTGCAACCTGCTTCTTGTGCTCTTCCCAACGGGCCTGAGCGGCAGCGTACTGCTGTTCCCAAGCTTCGCGCTGTTCTTCGTACCCTTCCATCCATTCCTGGGTTTCTGGGTCGAAGCCTTCTGGGTACTTGTAGTTGCCGTCTTCGTCGTATTCCTGAACCATTCCGTACAGGGCTGGGTCGAGGAACTCCTCAGCGTCAGGGTCGACACCTTCGTTAGCCTGCTTGAGCGACAGCGAGATGCGACGGCGCTCGAGGTCGATGTCAATAACCTTGACGTAAACGGTTTCGTCGACCGAAACAACCTGTTCAGGCAGGTCAACGTGGCGAACGGCGAGTTCAGAGATGTGAACCAGACCTTCGATTCCGTCTTCAACGCGAACGAACGCACCGAA
>CABTZC010000182.1 GCA_902489185.1 uncultured Brevibacterium sp.
CATCAGCAACAGCGTCGTGTGGAGTGAAATCGTCCTGGTAGGACGGTGGGAAGGCTTGAGCCCACAGTCCCCCTCGCTGCGCAACAGCATGGCTCAAACGTTCCGAAGATGGTGACAGGAACTCACGCACATCTTCATTCCACGACCGCAAAGCTCCACGGATCCGATTGGCAACTTGCCCTGGCGGAATGTCCGGCAATAGGTCCTTGGGGTCGACACGCACCACGAAGTGCAGACGCGCCAAGGCCGAGTCGGAGAGCAAAACATCAAAGTCAACACTGCTTGCCCGGTAAAGCTCGCGAAGCACATTCTCCACGCGTGTCCGAGATGCCGTGTCATACAAGTCGCGCGGCACATACACCAAAACCGACACGTAACGTTCATACGCGTCCCGGCGAATGAACACAGACGCTTCACGCTTTTCTTGCAAGTTGACCACTGACATTGCAATGTCGAGGATCTCTTCTTTGTCAGCGTGGAACATGTCGTCACGCGGGTAGGTTTCAAGAATCGACACCAGCTCATCGCCCGAGTGCGTGTTACGTGAAATCCCGGATTTCCTAAGGATCCATTCGCATTTTTCACGTACGACGGGAATCGTCAGCACTGAAGCCGTGTACATCGATGACGTGTACAAGCCCACAAAACGACGCTCACCGATGATGCGACCGTTTTCGTCAAACGTCTTAACACCCAAATAGTCCATGAATCCGCGACGGATGAGCTTAGAACGCGAGTTAGCTTTAGTCAGGACCAAAACGTGACGGTCTGACGCATGCGACGCAACTGCTCGTGACAACGGGGACGATTTGGGTTCACGCAAAGCGCTAATACCCCGTGCGGTGCCAGGAATCGGCTCAAGCGAAGTGGTTGCGCCGTTATTTTCCAAGCGATATTCGCGGTATCCCATAAACGCGAACCGGCCGTCCAACCAGTCCAGGAGGTCAGCGGCCTGCGCTGCCTCCGACCGCAAGTCAATACCTGGGGGTTGGTTGCGGAGCTCAGCTGCGATTTCTTTGGCCTTCGTCGCCATGTCTTCGCGGTCGCGGTCTGCCTCACCCACAAATTCAATGGTTTGGGCAATCTTTTCGCGCAGAACGTCAAACTCGGTTTCTGGGATCGCGTCAATCTCGATGTGCGTCCAGGATTCCAGGGTTTCGTCATCTTTGGTGACGTCGGCGCTGATGATCGGAAGGACCGAGGTGGTTGTTTCGGTCGTGTGTGACGCCCCCTCGGGCGCGATGATGCGAATGCCTTCACCCGATCGTTCGGTGATGACTTGAGGGTGGTGCACGGCTCGCAGAGCGTAACCTTCACCGGTGAGGTCTGCAGTCAACGACGACAACAGGTAGCGCATGTCACGCACCACAATGTCAATGACAGTCCGACTACCAGAGTAGTCAGGGTCAGAGGGGTCAGGGTTGTGGATGTCGATCACGGCTTCTTTGCCGGTGTAGCGACCGGCCACTTCCCAGTGATGGACTGCTACGGCGGCGAGGGTTTTGGCCCCGTAGGTTTCAAAGTCCGAAGAAGCTATGCGCGGGTAGTAGGTTGCAAGCAAATTGGCGGGCGGGGTGTGCCCTGTCAATGAGTGCCATTCCTGGGCGATCTCGGCCGGGTAGACCTCGGTCACTTTCTCACCTCTTATGTAGGGTTGTTTCCAGTGTTCATCTTTGAACTTGTCTCTACTCTACGTCGAATATGTGTATGGTTCGAAGTCATCCGCTTGGTCTTCGTCAGAAATCATTCGGTCGTGTAACACTTGCCTCATGAAGTCCATTCGCATGCAACAGAACTATCGTCGTTCGCCCAAAGAACTTCTCGAACTACTTGCTTCTGAAAAGCTCTGGAAGGAAAAAGATTTCGAGTTCACGCGTGAAGCTACCTCTGATTCTGGGTGGGATATACGCGTGTCGTGTCCCGTGGACAAGGACCAGGTCCCATCCCAGTTCGCACAGTTCGTTTCTCCCAATGTTCGCGTCATGCAAGAGGCCAGCGTTCCGGTTGCAATAAACAGTGGTGGAGTTGTCAAATACCGGGCTTATGCCCCAGGAGTTCCGGCTACCGTGGAAGCCGACATTACGGTTGAGGGCCAAGGCGAGTCATCGACCGTAAAGGTCGATGCCACTTTGGAGATCAAACTTCCGTTCGTGGGTCCCGCACTCGAAAGTAAGGCCGAACCCACTGCGCGTAAGCTACTTCAGCGTCAACTCGATAAGCTCGCGAAATTCTGAAACGTCGTACCAGACCAGGGAGGCTTCACGCAAGATCGACAGGTTGCTCTGCGGGTCTTCGCCCAGCCGGCGCAGTTCGTCCGGGTCGTCAATGTGAGCGCTGACAACTGCGGACGGGTCGAACTGGGCCGGTTCAAAAACCAGTACGTCGCTCCCGGCTTCCGTGGTGTTTGTGGGAGCCGGGATATCGGCGGCAAGCACCACGCGTCCCTGGCCGGTACGGGCTGCTTCCTCTTCGAGAGCTGCCGCGGCATAGCTCATGGCCATCCATTCAACTTCGTCGAGCGCGTCACCTTTGAGCCCGTGGGTGCGCGGGTGCGGAGTAAATCCGATCGTAGGTGTGAGATTGGGCCACGACTGAAACTCTGACACTGTCAGTGGAAAGTACGCTCGAACGCTCATATTGCCATCTTCCGCTTTCGCTTTCGCGCGCGCGAATGTTCCGCCCGGCGTGGCGCAAACCGCTCGCTCAGTTCTGTGATGGCTTGGGAAAAGGGAGCCCGAGGTGTGAGCTCAGTTAAGGTGCGTCCCGCCAGCACCGCACGGTCGAGGTCTTTGACGGATTCAGGGATAAAGATCGGGTCTTTCACATGCGTGAACTTCGAAAGTGTGGCCGCGAGCGTTTTCTCTGGTGACTGTCCAACTGCACTCGCGCGCACCCGGTTAATCACAGTGGTGAAGTCAGGGAGGTTGCGGATACGGTCAGCATCGAGGAGTTCGACGAGACGCTTAAGCCCCATGGGGTCTCCCGCGCCCACCACCACCGTGTCGTCTGCGGCATCTAGGGTTACTCGCGTTGCACTGTGCCGGTCATAGTACGGATCGGCAAAATCGTCATCGGGGTCGATCCGGTCAGATATGTCGACCACGATCCAGTTGTAGTGAGAGCGCAAAGTCTGCAAAACCTCGGCCAGGTGCGCCGGTTTTACCTCCGGCCACCGCACTGCTCGCGACAAACCAGTCACCACATGGAATTTTGGCGCAAGCACTGTGACAGATTCTTCGATGACACTTGCGGTCAGGTTTTCGACGTTGCGGCACAGGGTGACCAGTTGAGGAGCGTCCGACAAGATACCTAAAAGTGCAGCCTGAACAGAGTTCACCGTGTCAGCGTCGACGAGAACCGTTGCGTCTTGTTGCGCAAGCGTATGCGCGAGATGAGCAGCGACCGTGGAACGTCCCGGCGCTGAGCCAGTTCCCCACACCGCAATGATCTTCCCCGAATTTGAATGAGCCGGTGTAGGGTCAAATTCAGGTTTGGGCGGGGCTTTCACTGACGCAGATACGCGTCGAAGAGCTGCGGCAAGTTCACTAGGCGATGCCCACGGTGACACATGCTCATCTACGTCCCATGCCGTCACAGCTGACTCAGTTTCACCGAACCCCAAGACTTTTCCGGCATTCCCCCTGATTCGACGGACGAGTTCGCGGTCCGCCCCGGTGAAGTATTCACCCAAAATGACAACTTCGCCGATTCCAGCTACAACTGCTGCAAGAAGTTCGGTTTCGTCTGCAGGTCGCGCGTGCACCGAAACACCGTCGAGATCATTAAGGACGGAGACGAGTTGCGACTCGAACTCCACGTCGACTGCAACGATTACGCGAATCGTCATCAGTTCTCCTTGGGGTATGCCACGATCGAGACCCGGTGATCCGTCGCAACGACGTCGAGCACCTGTTGGAGCTTGTCGTTGGGCACATAGATTTCGAGACGCGTGCCTGTGGTGGAGGTGAAACCGCCTTCCTCGCGACCCACCGCGTGCACATGGGCACGCGACAGCACCTCTACGGGTGTGGCTTCTTCGTCTTTCGTATCCGTCGCCCACACGTCGACAAATGCCCCCACCTGAACTGTTTGTGGAAGACTTCCGGGGATATCCAATGCGATTACGCGACCGTCGAGGCGACCTGGGTCAACCAAAACAGAGGCAGGAAGCAGTTCACCTACAGCAACTGAACCTGTGACAGACATACCTACCGGTGACGACTGATCTGCGCGCACGTATTTATCTTCTGCATCCGGAAGTCGCACTTCTACAGCAGTGAGCGAGTCTTGGTCGATAGTGCTGCCGGAAGCGAGTGGTTTTGACGCCGCCCACACGGTGACGGTGTTGGCGACGCGGGTAACTACGGCCCACGTCCCTAAGAGCGACGCAATAACGAGGATGATCCCGACAAGTACTCGCGGATCTCGCATGCGCGGAAGCGTAAATCGAGGTGTCTCTTTCATGGTTGTTCTCCGTTGAACTACATGATGGCGAACGACCGTTAGTGCCAAATGGTATCATTTGATACTAAATGGCACTTCTTCGTCCATTTACATTCATTCTATGTACGTTTCAAACGAAAGGGAACCCTCATGGCAGTCGAAACTCGTTTCCTCCCACTCACTGACGTCGCAGAAATACTCAGCGTATCGATCGCGCAGGCGCGCGCATTAGTCCGCTCCGGCGAACTGCGCGCAATCAAAGTCGGCGGACGCGGGCAGTGGCGCGTCGAAAAAGGAGAACTGGAAGACTACATTCAGCGCATGTATCGCCAGGCCCA
>CABTZC010000183.1 GCA_902489185.1 uncultured Brevibacterium sp.
CCCCGTGTGGTTTCCCCCCCCCCCCCGCCCCCCCCGCCTTTAGGGGAGGGCCCCCCCCCGTTGTTGCCGCCGCCACCGCCGCCGTTGTTACCGCCGCCACCGCCGCCGTTGTTGTTAGACGGTTTCTTAGGCTTAGGGGCAGGGGCGTTGTTGCCGCCTCCGCCACCGCTGTTGCTGGAGCCGCCGCCACTGCTACCACTCGAGCCCATCATGGAGCTGGGTGCTTTGAACCCTTTATTGCCCTTCGTGTGCTTAATAGCTTTGTTCATATACGCCTGCCATGAAGGACCAGCGATGGTTCCACCGTAAATGCGTCCGCGAACCGCACCCTTCGAGTTCTTACGCCAGTCACGCACACCGTCCGGATCACCTGCCCACACAGCGGTCGACAGTTTGGATGTAAAGCCCAGCAACCACGTGTGACCAACTTCGAAGTTCGTGGTACCGGTCTTAGCTCCTGCAGGAGCACCGATCCTCAAACGTGAGGTCGTACCTCCGTTAAAGGTCTGCGACAGCGCGTAAGCCACACCTTTAGCCACATCAGGATCGATTGCCTCGTGACAGTCGGGGTCCGGGATCTTTACTTTTTTACCTTTAGCGTCCTTGATGCTGTCAATGGGTGACGGCTTGCAGTACGTACCACCTGAGGCAAACACCGCATATGCGGAAGCCATATCGATCGGTGCCACCGGTGTGGTTCCCAGAATCGAAGACGGCATGGTGGAGATGTAAAGGTTACGTTCCTTCTTCCAGTTTTCTTGTGGCTCGTCCAGCGGTTCGCCATTGCCGTATTTCAGCCCTAGCGCTTGTGCCGTCTTCATGATTCCGCACATGTTGAGCTGATTACCCATAGCCGCGTAGCCGGTGTTCACCGACTTCTTGGTGGCCTGGAGCGCGGTCATCGAACTAGATCCCCCACCGTCACCAGCGTTGTTAGGGTTCCAGTTGCCACCTACGGATGGGCAGCCGTCGTACTTCCACGAACCAGCTGAATACTCACGCTTCGTCGCATTCACCGTGGTGTTCAGTTTCTTGCCTTCACGCAACCATTCAGCCAGCACAAAAGGCTTCCACGTCGAACCCACCTGGAACCCACTCGCACCGTTGTGCTTCCGGTCCACGTTGTAGTTCAACTGTGTGTCGCGGTTCTTCTTTCCTTCAGTCACCGAATAGTTGCGGTTCTGGGCCATCGCCAGAACTTTTCCGGTCCCCGGCTCAACCGTCACGATCGAGTGGCCAGCACCCGATGGGTCACCCACCGGAATCCGCTTCTTCACGGTCTTGTCTGCGGCCTTCTGCATATCCCGGTTGAGCGTGGTCTTCACTGTCAAACCACCTCGGGCAAGGACGTTGGCACGCTCTTCTTTTGTCTTTCCGAAAACCGGGTCATTTTCAATAACACGCTGCACGTAGTCACAGAAATACGCAGCGTCCTTGGCTGCTGCACAGCCGTTGGGGGTGGTATGGATCTTCAGTCCAAGCTTAGTCTTGACAGCTTTGTCGTATTCTTCCTGCGAGATGTATTCGTACTTAAGCATCTGACCCAAAACGATGTTTCGGCGCTCTAATGCGCGGTCGGGGAAACGCTCCGGGTTGTACGCCGCCGGGTTCTTCACCACGCCAGCCAACAACGCCGACTGCTCAATGTTGAGGTCTTTAGCCTTAATACCCCAGTAGTGGTGAGCAGCTGCCTCAACACCGTAGACGCGCGGTGAGCCCGAATAGTTGTTGATGTTTAAGTACCGGTTGAGAATCTCAATCTTGGGATATTTCTTTTCAAGCGCTGTCGCCAGTTTGATTTCGCGGAGTTTACGCGCATACCCCGCAGCACCGTCAGCTTCTGTCGCCGCTTCGACACCTTCTGCGTCATCTTGCGAGTGAGCGTTTTCCGACAACACGTTCTTGACGTACTGCTGGGTGAGCGTTGAACCACCCTGCTTAGAGCTGGAGAACGTGTTGTGCACTAGCGCGCGGAAAATACCCTGAAGGTCCACACCTCCGTGCTTGAAAAAGCGTTCGTCTTCGACCGCCACTGTCGCGTCTTGCATGTGCTGCGAAATGTCGTCGATGTGGACTTCTTTACGGTTCTGCCAATAGAAACGCGCAATCACGGAACCGTCGGAAGCTAGCATCTTGGACTGTTCTGCCAGCGGACGTTCTTCCAACTCAGCCGGGAGCGAGTTGAAGATATCGGCAGCGTTCTTAGCTCCGACCGAGGCGACACCCACGGAGGGGATCGCCAAACCGGCCCCCACGATTCCAGCGATTGCGCTGACCGCGATGAACTGCAGGAGCAAAGATAAGCGGTTGGATTTTTTGTTGGACGCAGAAGACGCCATGCGAACATTGTACCGACGACCGCAAGCCTGGAGGCTCAGCGGAAACTGAGTATCCGCTCAGGAATCGCGCGCCACGAGCTCCACAAGCGTCACTTCGGGTGGGCACGCAAACCGTACTGGGGCGAAAATTGAGAAACCTAACCCTGCGCTTACGTGAACCGGTACGCCTGATCGGGTAAACGTGCCACGTGCTTCGTCCCGAGGTCGGTCACAGTTGGTGACCGGGGCGCCGTATCCAGGAATACGGATTTGACCGCCATGAGTGTGACCTGCAAAGACAATGTGGGCTCCCGCGTCGATCAGGGCATCGACCGAGGCGGAATAGGGCGAGTGAGTCACGCCCACGTTGAGGTGAGCACCTGGTGCGAAGTGTGGGTGGTCTGGGGTCACATACGCGTTGTTCATGTGCGCATCTCCCAAGCCCGAAGCCCGAACTGTCAGACCCTTGACCTCAAGAGTTGCGTTGCAATTGTCCACAAAGTTCCACCCGCGTAGCGTCAGTGCCTTGCGGAGGTCGTCAGTCGGCAAGTCGGGTTCGTTCTCTTCGACCTCACTGGGGCCCATCAAATACCTGGCCGGGTTCTTCAACACGGGGCCGTGGAAATCGTTTGATCCAAACACAAAGATTCCTGGAAACGCGGTCAGTGGACCAAGCGTGTGGATCACTGTGTCGAGTGAGTCAAAGCCGAAGTTGTCGCCTGTGTTAATGACCAAATCGGGTGTGAGTTGCGCAAGCGAACGGACCCAACGGATTTTGTGTTTTTGCCAGGGCGCTACGTGCAGATCACTGATGTGCAAAACCCGCAACGATGCGCTTCCAGGAGGAAGAACCGGGCACGTTTCGTGGCGCACAGTAAAGAGGTGCGGCTCAATACATGTGCCCCATACACCTGCTGCGACGGCGCACGCTCCGCCTACGCCCGCAGTGAAGCGAAGAATGTTCTTTGTGTCCACCCTTTTACGCTATCGCGAAACGACAAGTGAGTGCTGTTTCGCGGTCACACTCGGTGTTTGACATCGAGCTCGGCCAAACGCCGGTTGCGCTGGCGCGCGAAACGCTTTTCACGACCGCGACCCACAATCCGGCACACAGCGTAAATGATGAAACTGATGGTCGTCACGAAGGGGCTGATGGGCACCACTGGCGATCCCAAGGCAATGAGCACGCCACCCACCGAAGACACAGTGGCAAACACTACCGATAGCACTGGGACCACATATGGGTTCGCAGAAATCTGTGTAGCGGCAGCCGCCGGAGTGACCAATAGCGCCATCACCAACAGCACGCCCACAACCTGCACGCTCAACGCCACTGCAAGGCCCAGCACCAGCATGAAAGTGATCGTCAGAAAACCTACAGGGACACCTCGGGCGCGGGCGACCTCGGCGTCAATCGAGGCGAAAGCCAACGGACGCCAGATCACTGCCAACACGGCAACCACAACAGCGGCACACATCATGAGAATTTTGAGCTGCTCTGGATTGACCGCCACAATCTGGCCGGTGAGCAGGCCGAATTTATTGGCCGCTCGTCCCTCATACAAAGCCAGGAAAAGAATCCCTAGCCCCAGACCAAACGGCATCAGAACACCAATGATCGAGTTCTTGTCGGAGGCACGCACACCTCCTGCACCAATGAGAAATGCCGCGATCAACGAACCAAGAATCGACCCGAATACCACGTCAAAGCCCACCAACAAGGCGAACGCGGCTCCAGCGAAAGACAGTTCCGCGACACCGTGAACAGCAAACGGAATGTCGCGAATGATGACGAAGTAACCCACAAGGCCACCAACCATGCCGAGCACCGCCGAAGCCACAATGGAGTTGCGCAAAAGGACAACGAGTTCACCGTAGTTTTCGAATGTAAAAAGTTGAGTCAACTGTTCCACTACTCGGCACTTTCTGGTTCCGGGTGATGGTGTTGGTCATCGCCACCAACAACAACCACACGACCACCTATGTTGAGCACTTCGACCTGACTGTCGAACAAGTGCGAAAGGGCCTTCGAATTCATCACTTCACTAGGCGTACCCACCAGGAAGTGACCGCCCACAATGTAGATAACACGGTCCACAAAGGGAAGAATCGGATTGATTTCGTGAGTGACAAATAGGATCGCAGTGTCGTTGGCCCTACGTTCTTTGTCCAACAGCGATGCCACCAAATGTTGATGTGGGATGTCCAGGCTCAACAGAGGCTCGTCGCACAAAAGCAACTGCGGATTACTGGCCAGCGCGTGCGCCAAACGCAGGCGCTGCATCTCACCGCCAGACAAAGTTCCCACCGGCGCATCCGCGTAATCCCCAGCACCCACAAGATCCAGCAAATGGTCGATGCGCTCCTTGAACTTCGACGACGGAATGCGCAACCCCCAGCGGTGCCCGTCTACGCCTAGGGCCACAATGTCACG
>CABTZC010000184.1 GCA_902489185.1 uncultured Brevibacterium sp.
GTGGGCACCATGAGTTACTTCCCGCCCATCATGGGGCAAATGCTGGCAGGGAAAGTGATCCGCCGGCTGGTTGGCCTCGAAGAAACCCCGCTCGCACCGCGCATCGGTGGACCGGCAGATGACAGTCAACCGCCGACGGAGTCATGACCACCCTGCTCGACACCCACTACCACTACGACTTCCTCCCGCCCCAAGCACGGACCGTGTTCCTGAATGAAATTGCCGAGGCGGGCGTGGAGGTCGTGGCGCAGACGCTCACCCCGTCTGGCTTTCTCGCGCTTGAGTCGGAAGAGAAACGCAGGGTCGAAGCCAGTAGTTCCGGTAGCCCCAGTAGCCCGCGGTTGTCCGTGGGTTTTCACCCGTGGAATATCGGGCGGGACTACCAACGCGAACTGGACATTTTTGCCCACGCGCTCACGCGCACCAGATTCGTGGGGGAAGTGGGGTTGGATTATGTTCCGCGCCGCCTCCAGCAGGTGCGCGCTGAAACCCAGGCCGAGGTGTTCCGCAGTATTCTGGACATCCTCAGCTCCCAGCGGACGGACGGCCCGTACGTCTTATCGATCCACGCTGTCCGCAGCGCGAGCCAGGTGTGTGACGCGCTGGAGGCGACGGACACCTCGGGCATGGTGCCCATCTTCCACCGCTTTGGCGGCTCCAGCGACGAACTCACCCGCCTCATTAAGCAAGGCTGCTACATTTCCGTCAATCCGGCGATGCTCGCCACTAAACGCGGACGCACCTACGTCACGCAAGTTCCCGCAGACAGACTCCTGTTAGAAACCGACCTGCCTGAGCGCACAGAAGCCGGGGACGACCTCGGGAAGAATCACGCACGCGAACTCATCGCAACGCTGAACGCAACGGTGAACACGCTCGCCACCCTGCGCCACCAGGACCCGGACGAACTCGCATCCCACATCAAGCGCACTGCTCAACAGCTGTACGGAGCGCGACCCGCACACAGTTAGTACTACACTGATCAACGAAGTTGACGCACATATCAGAAGGGGTGACGATGACGGAGAAATCCGCAATCACACTCGAACAGGTTGAACACCTGGGCAACCTGGCACGAATCGCAATGAGCCAGGAAGAACTCGAACACGTTTCCAGTGATTTGGGACAGATCCTTTCAAGCGTGGCAAAAGTGTCGGAAGTGGCAACAGACGACATTCCCGCCACCAGT
Organism: uncultured Brevibacterium sp.; assembly: GCA_902489185.1. Taxonomy (GTDB): domain Bacteria; phylum Actinomycetota; class Actinomycetes; order Actinomycetales; family Brevibacteriaceae; genus Brevibacterium. Next base: position 1,190 of record CABTZC010000184.1, read on the forward strand.
CACCCCATTCCTCTGACCAACGTCATGCGCCCTGACACCGTGGCCGACCAGCTCACAGCAGAGCAGGCTCTGTCCGGTGCGCCGGCGGACGAAGACAACAAGTTCCTGGTTCCGCAGATCTTGGGGGAGGACTAAACAATGACTGACCTGACCCGCAAGACCGCGACGGAACTGGCACAGGGCCTGCGCGCAGGCGACTTCACCTCCACCGAGGTCACGCGCGCGCACTTGGACCGCATCGAATCGGTTGAACCTACCATCAACGCGTTCATCACCACAACCGCTGACGCAGCGTTGGCGACGGCTGCTGACGTTGACCGCAAGCGTGCGGCAGGGGAGACCCTGCACCCGTTCGCCGGTGTGCCTGTTGCGCTCAAAGACCTGGTGGTGACCCAAGGGATCCGCACCACCGCCGCATCTAAGATGCTGGAAAACTGGGTGCCACCCTATGACGCCACCGTGTACCAGAAGGTGCAGGAAGCTGGGCTTCCGCTGCTGGGTAAGACCAACCTCGACGAATTCGCCATGGGTGCCACAACGGAACACTCGGCATTTGGCAACACCACGAACCCGTGGGACACCACACGCACACCGGGCGGGTCCTCGGGAGGTGCGGCCGCCTCGGTCGCGGCATTTGAAGCCCCGCTGTCGGTAGGAACCGACACGGGTGGGTCCATCCGTCAGCCGGCCGCGTTCAACGGCCTGGTGGGTGTCAAGCCCACGTATGGGTCGGTTTCCCGGTACGGCATTATCGCGATGGCCAGCTCGCTGGATCAGGTGGGGCCGCTGGCGCGCACGGTCGAAGACGCTGCCGCCTTGCATCAGATCCTGGCCGGTCACGACCGCCACGACTCCACATCGCTCACCGACGAGGTTCCTGACTTCACCGCAGCTGCTCACGCAGGCGCGCAGGAAGGGCTCAAGGGTAAGAAGCTGGGTGTTATCCGCCAGCTTCAGGGCGAAGGTTGGGACGCCGGTGTGATCGCGCGGTTCAACGAAGCGCTCGAACTGGCGCAAAAGGCCGGGGCGGAAATCGTTGAGGTGGACATTCCGTCCATTGGGTACGCGGTTGAGGCGTACTACCTGATCATGCCGTCCGAGGTGTCCTCCAACTTGGCGCGTTATGACGGTATGCGTTACGGGCTGCGAGTTGAACCGTCGGAAGGCCCGGTCACCGCTGAAACCGTGATGGCAGCCACGCGTGCAGCCGGGTTCGGTAAAGAAGTGAAGCGTCGTATTCTCTTGGGAACCTACGCGCTGTCCGCTGGGTACTACGACGCGTACTATGGTTCGGCGCAGAAGGTGCGCACGCTGGTGCAACGCGACTTCGCAGCAGCGTTCGACAAGGTCGACGTGCTCGTTTCTCCCACCGCGCCCACCACGGCGCTGCCGTTTGGGCTCGAAGACGACGCCGACCCCATGGCCCTGTACATGGGTGACATCGCAACCATCCCAGCAAACCTCGCCGGAATCCCGGGAATGAGCCTGCCATCGGGTCTGGCTGACGGTTTGCCCACCGGACTGCAACTGCTTGCACCTGCCCGTGAAGACGCTCGCCTGTACACAGTCGGAGGGGCGTTCGAAGCGGAACTCAGCGGACACCTCGGCGGCCCTATCCTGGACCAGATTCCTCAGCTCTAAGGACACGAATTGAAGTACGAAGACGCAATTAAGAAGTACGACCCAGTTCTTGGAATCGAAGTCCACGTGGAACTGGGAACCGTGACAAAAATGTTTGACGCTGCCCCCAACACGTTTGGTGGCGGGCCCAACGAGAACACCACGCCGGTGTCGCTCGGTTTGCCGGGTGCGTTGCCGGTGGTGAACGAGACGGGTGTGGAATACGCGATTAAGATCGGGCTGGCGTTGGGGTGCCAGATCGCTGAAACGTGCCGGTTTGCGCGCAAGAACTACTTCTACCCTGACCTGGCGAAGAACTTCCAGACCTCGCAATATGACGAGCCGATCGCATTTGACGGCGCGTTGGAAGTCGAGCTGGAAGACGGTCAGCTGGTGACGGTTGACATTGAGCGCGCGCACATGGAAGAAGATGCGGGGAAGAACACGCACGTGGGTGGGTCTTCAGGGCGCATCCAGGGCGCGGACTACTCGCTCGTGGACTACAACCGTGCTGGGGTTCCCCTGGTTGAGATCGTGACCCGGCCTATTACGGGTACGGGGGAGCGGGCGCCCGAGGTTGCAGCCGCGTATGTGCGCACGTTGCGGGACATCTTCAAGGCGTTGGGTGTTTCGGAGGCGCGCATGGAGCAAGGAAATGTGCGTGCCGACATCAACGTGTCGTTGCGTGAAAGTCCGGACGCGCCACTGGGCACGCGGACCGAGACGAAGAACGTGAACTCGTTCAGGTCGATTGAGCGGGCCGTGAAATTTGAGATCGCACGCCAGGCCACCATTTTGGAGGCGGGGGAGAAAGTGCTGCAGGAGACTCGGCACTTCCACGAAGACACGGGTGAAACGTCGTCTGGTCGCGTGAAGTCCGACGCTGATGACTACCGTTACTTCCCCGAACCTGATTTGGTTCCTGTCTCACCTGCCCGTGAGTGGGTTGAGCAGTTGCGTGAAGAGTTGCCGGAGCTGCCGGCTGCTAAGCGCCGCCGCCTCATTGGTGAGTGGGGATTCAGTGACTTGGAGATGCGTGACGTTGTCAACGCCGGTCTGCTTGAAGCCATTGAGGACACCGTGGCGGCAGGTGCTAAGCCCGGGGACGCCCGTAAATGGTGGATGGGTGAGATTGCGCGCCAGGCGAAAGCTTCCGAGTCCGATGCTACGGACCTGGTGACGCCGGAACAGGTGGCAGAGCTTGCCGATCTGGTGAAGCAGGGCAAACTCAATGACAAGCTGGCGCGCAAAGTGCTGGAAGGCGTCATCGCCGGTGAAGGTAACCCAGCTGCTGTGATGGAAGCGCGCGGACTGGAGATCGTGGAAGACGACGGAGCGTTGGAAGCTGCCGTGGACCAGGCGATCGCTGACAACCCTGACGTGGTTGAGAAGATCAAGGGTGGCAAGATGCAAGCGATTGGTGCGCTCATGGGGCCCATCATGAAAGCCACACGCGGCCAAGCCGATGCTGGTAAAGCACGCGAAATGATCATGTCTAAGATTCAGTGACGAGCGTTACGTCCATGGCTTAACCGGACCTATGGAAGCCATGCGGATTGTGTGAAATAATTGTGGCGCTTAATAAAGTGTGTATTCCGTGCATCTCACCTCAACGGGCAGTGCTGGAACGCCCATTGGCGTTGTTCAAAATCTCCAGGAAGGACTGAGGGATGGACTCCTCGAATAAGTCGACATTGCGGAAACGCTTAGCGCGTACGCCTCTTGCAGCTCTGTCGGCCCTCTCATTAGCTGTTGGCACTCTTATCGTGCCTAGCTTGTTGACGAGCGAAGCAGCGGCCGCGGCAGATTTCACCGGGGGTATCCGAGACAAGTCGGGCGCGGTCGAGAAGGATGCGCAGATGGCCTCGGACCTCCCTGCCGGTTCGTGTGTTGTCGAAGAGTTCGACACCCCTAAC